>CAJOPM010000072.1 GCA_905236225.1 uncultured Eubacterium sp. | reverse complement strand
TCTCATATCAAGCGCCACCTGGTCATTACGGCTGCGCCCCGTGTGAAGCCTCTTGCCTGCATCACCAATCATTTTAGTTAAGTTAGATTCCACAAAGCTGTGAATATCTTCATATTCGTCAGTTATAACGAGCTTTCCTGAGTCTAACTGCTCTTCTATTTGATTAAGTCCGTCTTGAATAGCATTATTATCTTCTGATGATATTATGCCCTGCTTTGCAAGCATAGCCGCATGAACCCTGCTGCCCTGAATATCCTGTTTATAAAGTCTTTTGTCAAATCTGATTGATGCGTTAAAATCGTATACCGACTGCTTGGTCTCTTTGGTAAATCTTCCGCCCCATAACTGAGCCATATTAAATCCTCCTAATAGTTATCTTTGTATAAATGTATAATAAAACTCTTCACGCTAAGCCATGCAGCTTGAGCGTAGGAATTATATTCTCTTGTTCTTTGAAATTCATGAAACATTCCCTCATAAACCTCTACATTTGCATCAACTCCGCTCTTTATAGCCCTTTGAGCAAAGTCCATAGAGCTTGATAAGAGCATCTCATAGCTGCCAACCTGCATAAGTATTGGTGGGAAATTCTTAAAGTCTTTAATGAAATATGGTGATACATATTTATCAGTAAGCGATTTTTTTGATTTTGAAACATATTGTCTGGCGCTGATCTCGATAATTCTGTTGTTGCCAAACAGAGCGTCAAATCTTCGCATATTTCTGTATGATTCAGATGTTCCGGACATATCGGTCCAGGCTGAAAATGTTATCACACCCGCAGGTAGAGGCAGACTATTATCTCGAAGGTATTCTGTAAGTGTAAGTGCTAAGTTTCCTCCCGCACTGTCTCCTCCGAATATAATATCACTGCTCTTATAACCGTGAGATAAAATCCAATTATATATTTTGTATGCTTCCATCAACGGTTTGGGAAAAGTAGCACCATCCAGGGATGTCTTATAATCCAGTATAACAGATACCGCGCCGCCTGCTGCCTCAGAATAGTACCAGGCATAATTCATCTTCCTGTCTGTCATTCTCCCTGCGAAACCACCTCCGGGAAAAATAAAGACCACTCTATGAATCTCATTTTTCGGCCTTACTATCTCGACATTACTTCCTTCTATAATAAGGCACTTATGTGAATACCCATCCGGCAGCTTGCACTTCGATATGCGGGCGCCATCCTTATCATACTTCCCATGCTTAAAGATAGTATGATAAACCCTGTTATTGGTTCCAAGTGTAGACAACGCCATAAGCCCAGCTCTTACAAATGCAGTCTTAAGCTCTAAATATGGCGGTTTTACTATACCTTCGGCATCTGAAATCGTAATGGCAATCATAGCCGCAATAGCTATTATCAATAAATGATTATTAATAAATTCAGGAAAATCAATCCAAAATCTTAATATATGGATAATATAGGCTACTGCAGCTATTATCCCCATAACCGTGCGCTTAAAAAACGAAACAAAAAAGCCATACGCAACAGCTATCAGCAGCGTACTTATTACAACCCACAATATAAAAACAAATATGTTCCATATCACATACAACATAAATCTGTCTCCACTGGCAAAAACGCCTGACAAGTATTATATCATAAATTATACTCAGACACTTTATATATTTGCAAAAATAAGGCGCTTTTCTATGCTAGTCATCAGGGTGCGCACAGCACGTGATTTGGGACTCTTCTCTTATAAAACGATATACATTATCCGATAATATCTCTTCATCCATAACAAGCGTATCGTTTACTTCACTTACCATATCAAACAAGTCTTTTACACTAAGATTTTCAAATGCCGGTACTAAAATCACCTCATGAATACTGCTTGGCAGAATATAAAGATCGCTGCCGATTTTATCCGAAAATACTTTAAGAATATCAGGATACAATATAGCGGAAGCTCCGAACGTCTTTTTCTCGTTAGTAAGAACATACATTGGAAAATAATCATCTTCCTGCGATAATGCAAATAAATCGCTGTCGCACTCATCAGCCAGTTGTGAAGCTATATCTATAATATTACTGATATATCCCGGCAACAGCTTAGGTGTGTTGTATAATGCTATTCTATGAATTTCATCTACATCTATGTCCCACATTTGAAGGAAGTTATTTTGCACAAGTATACTTCCGTTTTCGATTGGGTATTCATCATATATTATGTAGAATATAATGGATAAATCAAGAAACTCTATATGCGGAATCTTACTAAGCATATGCTTATTGCTTGAAGTATTGACTATTTTGAAAACCACCTTATCCTTAACAGCTGCAAAATCATAAAACAAGGATGTATCAAAGTTGATTTCGGGCTTGTTATTCTCATAGTCTCTTATAACCTTGTTGAATAGCACTTCATATTTCGTCCCGTTTAACATTTCCTCATAATAGTAGTTAAGATAAAGCGTCGGCGATATATTAATCTCAGGTTCCATAATGACTAAGCCATCAAGCTCCATGTCATTATTCTTAAAAACCGTTCTGAACGTAACTGTTGTCTCACTGGGAAGATACTCTCTAAGATCCTTAATTATCTGATTCTTGAACTCAATATATGTCATATAATTCTCCTTCTGAAGTGAGTATATATGGCACAAATGAAAAAAGATATTATTGTAAGATATGCTTACTAAAGCTTAAATAATATAACATACCCTAAAGCATCATTCAATTAAATATTTATAAACTTTTATATTGCAATTTTTCTAAAATCCGATATAATATTTCTTGTTGATGTACGCCGACATGGCTCAGTTGGTAGAGCAACGCATTCGTAATGCGTAGGTCGCCGGTTCGAGTCCGGCTGTCGGCTTTAAAGGCGAGGATATTCTCCCCGCCTTTTTAATTTCTGTTTATTACATTAACAAATTCTCTAAACGAAACATAAAAACTATCAATCTGCGCTCCTGTAGGCATTTGATTCTTTCTAAGTATTTCTACCAGTACTACAAGACGCTGCATTAGTATTTCATTTCCGCACATACCTACTGCTGCTTTAAGGCAGTGCGCCGCTTCAAATGCTCCGGATACGTCTTTTTTCTTAATTGCTGCTTTTAGTTCATCAATCTTGGTATCTGCTGCAAGTGCCTTAAGCGTTTCATAGTAGATATCATAATCATCTCCAAAAAAATCACTTACGGTTCCGTCCACATCAACACCTATATTATACAAATCATCCTTAAGCATAGCCTTCCTCCAAGTAATTTAGTCTCTTTCTTTTGCAAGTTGCTTCATTTCTTTGGCATTAGTAATTACAGCCTCTGTAATTGCGGCTCCACCTAACATCCTTGCAAGTTCATTTACGCTTTCATCATAGGATAGCGGCACAATATTTGTCTTGGTGACATTATCTTTAACATTTTTTTCAATAAGGAAGTGAGCATCTGCCATGGATGCTATCTGTGGAAGGTGTGTAATGCATATTACCTGTCGCTTTTTTGATATTCTGCTTAACTTAACAGATACCATCTGAGCCGTACGTCCGCTTATTCCGGTATCTATCTCATCGAATATCAGTGTCGCTGCCTCATCAGTGTCTGCAAGAAGTTCCTTTATAGCAAGCATGATTCTGGATAATTCTCCGCCCGAGGCTATTTTTGACAAGCTCATAAGTTCTGCTCCGGCGTTGGTTCTAATTAAAAATTCCACGTCATCAATTCCGTCTGCAGATACATCCTCTTTTCTCTGAAAATCTACTTTAAATTTAACGTCATTAAAATTCAGTTCCTCAAGCGACTCAGTAATCTTCTCTTCAAATGCTGCTGCGCACTCCTGTCTTAATAAACTTAGCTTATCATATTGAATCATAAGTTCTTCTAAAGCCTTGTTTAAATTATCTTTAGTGCGTATCTTTTCTTCTTCGTAGTTATTAAGTTTATTTAATAAATCGCACTTCTCTTCTAAAGTGCCTATGACATCTTCTATGCTTCTTCCATATTTGGATTTGAGATGATTGATTAAATCAAGTCTCTTAGTAACCTCGTAGAATTCCTCTTCTCTAAATTCCATATCAGACATATAATCGCTTAAAGCTCTGCTTAAATCATTTGTAAGATTGGATATGTCTATAATCTGAGTATTTATATCATCTAAATCAGAGTCGTATTCAACGACCGAAGATATACTTCTTATTGCTCTTGACAAGCTCTCCGAGATACTGTACTGGCCTTCATCTATCAATTCATAAGCCTGTGCAATCGCACTGCTAATCTTTTGTGCATACTGCATCTTCTTATATTCAGCCTCTAAAACCTCGTCCTCACCTATCTTAAGATCTGCACTCTTAATTTCATTAATCTCAAACTCTAAAAACTCTATCTGCCTGATACGCTCTTCTTCATCCATAGAGTATGACTCATATTCTTTTTTCAAATTAATGTAGGATTTGTAGAGTTCTTTTGCATTACTCTTTATAGAAAAAATTTTATCTTTAGAATATTCATCCAATATTTCCAAATGCTTTTTCTTTTTGAGCAAAATCTCATGTTCGTGCTGTCCATGAATATTAATAAGATAAGCAGAGACGTTTCTTAATAAAGATGCAGTTACTGCCAAGCCGTTAATCTTTGCAATACTGCGTCCGGAAACTATTCTTCTCGATAATATAATGCATCCGTCTTCAGTATCAATTTCCAGTTCTTGAAGCTTACTTAATGTATCAGGATCATCTACCTGAAATACAAGATCAACAACCGCAGGAATACTCTCGTCTCTAATCATTTCCTTGGGAATCTTCTCTCCTAATGCCAGATTCATAGATCCTAGAAGTATAGATTTACCGGCACCGGTCTCTCCTGTAAGAATATTGAGCCCTTCATAAAAATCAATATCTGCCTCTTCAATAAGTGCCAGATTCTTGATATGCATATTAACTAACATATATAGCCCTCTAGCTCTGATCACATATTTAACCCGAGGTTATTGTACCAGAACCTTTCTAATCTTGTCCATAACCCTTTTGGTATCTGCTACGCTCCTTATGGCACACATTACCGTATCATCTCCTGCAATAGTTCCGACTACTTCCATCCATTGCATTTTGTCTATAGCCGCAGCAACAGCCATAGCCATTCCCGACATGGTCTTTATCACAAGAATATTCTGTGCCATATCCATAGAAACTAATCCTTCTCTTAGGATGCGATAATATCTTTTATTTGATTCATCGCCCTCTTTTTTTGAATATGCAACATATTTCTGTCTGCCATCATTAAGAGCGACTTTGTTTAGCTTAAGTTCTCTTATATCTCTTGATATAGTAGCCTGTGTCACATCAAAGCCGTCTTCTAAAAGACGATCCATAAGATCTTTTTGAGTTTCTATTTCATTTGTTTCTATTAAATTTAATATTTTTTCTTGTCTGTCCTTCTTTTTCATAAATCAAATGTAACCTCAGATGCCCTAAAAAATCTCTAGGTTATGTTCAGCTCATCATACACCTGCATCTTCTTTTGTAGGATCTGCAAAAAGCTCTGTTTACCAATCTTTAATATCTCAGCTGTCTTTGGCGCTTTTGATATTTCGATTACTTCTCCGGCTTCTAATGTAATGACATTGTCTCCGTCAAAACTTACCACAGCCGCATCCTCATTTTCCATATGTCTTTTTACAATCTCTATTGTAATATGATCATCAGGACTGATTACGATACTCTTAGTATTAAGCGTATGCGGACTGATTGGCGTAATTAACATAAGTGATGCCTTAGGATCAACTATAGGACCTCCTGCAGACATACTATAGCCGGTCGACCCCGTTGGTGTAGATATTATAATGCCGTCGGCGTCATATGTGGTAAGATATTCTCCGTTGACATGTACCTTCATCCTGATCATCTGAAGTGATCCCACTCTGTGTATAACAACGTCGTTAAGGGCGGCTTTCCCGACTAAAACATCTTCTTTCGTCTTCATAACGCCTTGCAGCATCAATCGCTCTTCGACTTCGTATTTACCTTCCATAATCTTATCAACGCCGTCAAATACCGTATGTTCATTTAACTCGCACAAATACCCAAGTGTTCCCATATTAACGCCAATAAGCGGCACCTTTAGCGTAACCAAATCTCTTGCCGCTCTAATAAGCGTCCCATCGCCTCCAAGCACGATAATAACCTGCGTATCTATATCTATAAGTTTAGGATCGATGCTTGCCTTTTCTATTTCATCCAAGCTTGTGATAAATCTTGATGCGCTGGCGCCTTTTTTTATAATGTAATCTGTAAGCTGATTAGTAATCTTAAGTTCTTTATCTTTAAATCCGTTAGTGATTATGAAAAATTTGTTCATAATATTTAGAGTCCCTCATGAGATTGCTCTACAATCTTTTCTATCAAGCCATTGCATTCTATGCTGTTATCGGGTGTATTTTGTATGTACATAAGATATTCAATATTGCCCTCAGGGCCTTTAATCGGAGAAAATGTAAGCCCTGATATCGAAAAACCAAGTTTTTTTGCCATATTGGTTGTCGTCTTTACAACCTCTATATGTACATTTTTATCTCTTACAACGCCCTTTTTCCCAACCTTTTCCTTGCCGGCCTCAAATTGCGGTTTGATAAGGCAGACCATATATGCCGAATCTTTTAGCATTGCCTTTGCTGCGGGCAATACCTTAGATAATGAAATAAATGATACGTCAACAGATGCAAAATCAAGTCTATCATCTATATCCTCAGGGGTTACATATCTGATATTTGTTCTTTCCATGCAGACTACTCTATCGTCATTTCTAAGTTTCCAATCAAACTGTCCATATCCGACATCCACAGCGTAAACCTTGCTTGCTCCGTTTTGCAGCATACAATCGGTAAAGCCGCCTGTCGACGCTCCTATATCCATACAGATAAGTCCTTTAAGATCGATATCAAACTCGCCAATTGCCTTTTCTAATTTAAGACCGCCCCTGGATACGTATTTAAGAGTTTTTCCTCTAAGTTCGATATTACTGCATTCATCTACCTGCTGGCCCGGTTTATCTTTGCGCTGACCATCTACAAATATCCTTCCCTCCATAATAAGCGCCTGCGCTTTTTGTCTCGAGGTTGCAAGTTTCTTTTTATAGACCAGTACGTCAAGTCTTTCTTTCATTATTTGCTCTTTCCTTTAATATATGAAATGATTCTATCTGTAATGCTTATTTCATCAATGCATAGTTTTTCTTTAAGAACATTTACATCCCCGTGCTCTATAAAGTCATCTTCAAGTGCTATAGGCATTATATCTATATCTATATTTTCTTCTTTTATGAAACTTTCAATATGTTGCGAAAATCCGCCGCTTCTGACATTTTCTTCAAATGTAACGATAAGATCATGCTTCTTTGAAAGTTCTTTTAGCATCTCTTTATCAAATGGCATCGCAAACCTGGCATTTACAAGTGTTGAATCAATCCCTTGCTCTTTTAAGTTGTTTGAAACTTCATATGCGCTCTTTACCATACTTCCAAGTGCAAACAGCAATATTCCTGAGCCTTTTTTGATTACTTCGCTTTTCCCAAGTTCTATCTTGGCTCTATTATCCTGAAGGCCGTCCCAAGCTGTGCCTTTAGGATATCTTATTGCCACTGGTCTGTTAAACTCAAACGCCGCTCTTAGCATATCGGCCAGTTCCCATTTGTTCTTTGGTGCCATTACTACCATACCTGGAATCGAGCAAAGATATGATAAATCAAATATACCTTGATGTGTCTCTCCGTCAGCGCCAACAATTCCTGCTCTGTCTACAGCAAAGATAACGGGCAATTTTTGAAGAGCAACATCGGTAATGATCTCATCATATGCTCTTTGTAAAAATGAAGAATATATCGCTATAACCGGCTTATATCCCTGCATCGCAAGTCCTGCTCCAAAAGATACAGCATGCCCTTCGGCAATTCCCACATCAAAAAATCTATCAGGATAGAGCTTTTTGAACTTCTTAAGTCCAACACCGTCTTCCATAGCAGCTGTAATGGCGACAATCTTTTCATCCTTTTGCGCCATTTTACTGATGACTGATGAAAATACATTGGTATAGTTCGGTTGTGTCTGCTCTTTTAGAGGCATAGCACTTTCTATATCAAATGCTCCCGTCCCATGAAATCTGTCGGGATGAAGCTGCGCAGGAATATATCCCTTTCCTTTTTGCGTAAGGACATGAATTACCACAGGCCCTTGTATTTTTGACGCCTCAACAAATACTTTAAGCATTGACATAGTATCGTGTCCATCAAACGGCCCAAGATAGGTTGCTCCTAAATTTTCAAATATCATCCCCGGAATAAGAAGTTGCTTTAAAGAACTTTTAGTCTTTCTGATATTACTTACCATCTTATCGCCGTATTTGGGAATTTTACTTAGAGAATTAATAACGTTTTGCTTTAAGTCTCTGTATCTGTCCGCCGTTCTGATATTAGAAAGGTGCATCGGCAAGCCACCCACATTACGTGATATAGACATAGTATTATCATTAAGGACTATAATAAAATTCTTTTTTAAAATAGCTGCATTATTAAGTCCTTCAAAAGCCAGTCCGCCTGTCATCGCGCCATCTCCTATTACAGAAATGACGTTATAATTATCGTGCGCCAAATCCCTTGCCGCTACAAATCCAAGACCGGCCGATATTGAATTTGAACTGTGCCCTGTATCATATACATCGCAATCGCTTTCACATCTTTTAGGGAATCCGGATATGCCACCATATTGCCTCAGTTTATCAAACTCATCTTTTCTTCCGGTAAGAATTTTGTGAGTATATGACTGATGTCCCACATCCCATATTATCTTATCCTCAGGCAGATGAAATGCCAGATGAAGCGCCATGGTAAGCTCTATAGCCCCAAGATTCGAACTAAGATGCCCGCCGGTTTTTGATACATTTTCTATGATAAACTCTCTTATCTCCTGAGCCAACTCTTTCCACTCGGCAGACGGAATTTTTTTTATATCGTTTGGCTCTTTAATTCTATCAAGAATCATTATATATCCTACCTTTTTCTATTCAGTAACAACCTGATAAGCTGATTTAGAAACTCATTTTTTTCTTCGAAGGAATCAAGCAGTTCTATTGCCTGATTTGACAATGCTTTAGCATCTTCTTTTGCGCCCTGTATCCCCCGCAGTGTCACATAAGTTGTCTTATTGTTCTGCTCATCACTGCCAATGGGCTTTCCTATAATATCTTTATCTCCTTCGACATCTAATATATCATCTATTATTTGGAAGGCTAATCCTATGTTACGTGCAATTTGTCTGATTTTATCGACTTTCTCATCATCTGCATGTGCAAGTATTGCGCCTATCATCATAGAGGCCTCAATTAAAGCCCCTGTCTTGTTGTGGTGAATATACTCAATCTGCTCTATAGTAAGGGGTTTTCCTTCCATCTGCACATCAAGCGTCTGGCCTCCGACCATACCGTATATTCCGGCTTTATTTGCGAAAACCGATATAGCGCGTCCTATAGCTTCATCGCCGGCTCTTTTAGAGTAAGCTTTTGCACAAGTTTCAAAAGCATACAGCATAAGGGCATCTCCGGCAAGTATAGCCATAGCCTCTCCAAATACCATATGATTTGTCAGCCTGCCTCTCCTGTATTTGTCATCATCCATTGCCGGAAGGTCATCATGAATAAGGGATGAGGTATGAAGCATCTCCATTCCGGCCATAAACGGCTCTATAGCCGCATCTTTGCCCGAAAACATTCTATAGGTCTCAAGCATAAGCATAGGTCTTATTCTCTTGCCGCCTGCTAAAAAACTGTAATTCATAGCTTCTATTACAGTCTTGCAAAAGCCTTCTTCTTTGGGAAGATATTTACATATAATATCTTCTGTTTCCTTTATATGTTTATCTATATCCATTCTAGGCTTCCTCTAAATTACCTTCTTCATTTACTATAAGCATCTTCTTCTCAATCGCATCAATCTTTTGTCCGCACTCTTTTATAAGACGCATACCTTGCTCGTAATAATTAAAAGCATCTTCAAGCTTAATCTGCGGCTCGCTTAATTTCTCTAAAATGCTCTGCGATTCGCTCATAAGTTCTTCTATACTTGCCTGCTGTTTATTATCATCCATAATATTATTCTCCATCCAAAGTCTGAATCTTACTAACCTTCGCCCTAACTGTGCCATCCTTCATGCGAATATTTAAATCATCTGAAACCTTAAGGTCATTAACGCTAAATATGCCATTTCCTTCTTCATCGCTGACATAAGCATATCCGCCGGTCAATCTCTTAAGTGGTGATATGCCTTCATAAGAGGCTGCCATAACTGCCAATTGTTTTTTTACCTCATCAAGCTGTCTGCCAAATTGCGCGTTAAGGCCATCATAGAGCTCTTGCAATCTCATTTTCTTATCTGCAATTAAATGCGTAGCATCATGCATCTTCATATTCATAAGCAAATTATCATATTTTGCCCGCACTCTTTGAAGTGCTATATTCATACGAGATTGATAGTCACTCTTAATATTCTCAAGACCTGTATAAAACTGATTTAAATCAAACACTGCCGTCTCAGCCGCTTCTGAAGGCGTAGCCGCCCTAAGATCTGCAACAAAATCAGCTATGGTAAAATCCGTTTGATGTCCCACAGCTGATATTACCGGTTTTGTGCAGTTAAAAATAGCCTCTGCGACTATCATTTCGTTGAAAGCCCAAAGGTCCTCTATAGATCCTCCTCCGCGCCCGACTATAACAACATCTACGTTAGAGTTGTTAAAATATTCTATGCCCTCGGCAATATTATTGGCAGCTCCTTCTCCTTGTACTGCAGATGGATATAATATAAGCTGCACATAGGGATTACGTCTGTAAGAAACCTTTTTTATGTCCTGAATCACCGCTCCGCTTTGAGCCGTAACAATTCCTATTCGCCTTGCGTACTTGGGAATGGGAATCTTATACTGCTCACAAAACATTCCCTTTTCTTCAAGCTGCGCTTTAAGTTCCAAAAATTTCTGATAAAGATCTCCCTTACCGCAAAGTTCAATCTTAGATGCATATATTTGATAACTTCCTGCTTTGGTATATACTCCTATGCGGCCGGATACAACAACTTCATCTCCATCCTTTATATCACTTTTTAATCCTCTTAATCTGCTATTTGCAAACATTACAGCACTAATCTTAGACTCGGCATCTTTGAGAGTAAAATATATATGCCCGGTCGAATGATATTTACATCCTGAGACTTCTCCCTTAATCTCTATCTTGCTAAGCATAAAGTCATTCTGAAACATTCTGGCTATATATTGATTTGCATCTGTAACAGTAAGCGCCTTTTCCATGATAATCAGTCCGCCACCTTTGAAAGTATACCGTTTACGAATGACGAAGACGCATCCTGACCATACTTTTTAGCAAGTTCGACAGCTTCATTGATAGCTACCGAAGTCGGTACATTTTCATCATATTTAATCTCATAAACAGCTAATCTAAGAATTGTAAGATCAGCCTTGCCCATACGGGAAACCTTCCATCCTGTGGAAATCTCATCGAGCAACTTATCTATTGATTCTATCTTATCGTAAATGTTAAGTGCCCTGCTCTTAATACCTGATGCATCTTCATCACTGATTTTTTCATCTTCATCAAACGAGGCAAATTGCTCTATCTGCTGTTTAAAATCATCCTCATTATGAAAATCAGCCTGAAATAAAAGCTTAAACACACATTCTCTTAGTAGTCTTCGCGTCATGCTTTCTCATTTTCCTTCTTAATATCTACGTTTGCTATTCTAACGTTAACGGCTAAAACCTCAAGCCCTGTCATATTTTCTATTGCCGTCTTAACCTTTTTTTGGACTTCTTCGCAAACAGACGGTATCTCATATCCATATCCGATATTAAGCATAAGATCTGCTGTTACTTTATTATCATCAACAGTAATCTTAACGCCTTTAGACAAATTGTTTTTAGTAAGCTTGTTTATTATCTCAGCGGTAATATTGCCGTTCATTGATACAACACCCTCTACCTCGGTTGCTGCAAGTGCTGCAATTATTGCCACTACATCATCGGCAATTCTGACTTCTCCAAGCTGTCCTTCTTTAATCTTCATATTCACACGATCTTGTGCCATATCTATCCTCCTAGTTAACTAAATAATTCTAACCCGAATGTAAGGTGCTCATTTACAATCCACCATGCAATTTTCTCACAAGCGCAAAGAGCACTTCAGTCAAGACTCGCTCGCGAGTCTTGCGCGGGGGATTGCTTAGACTGCGTTCAATTGTTAAACATTATAGCATACTTTTAAATGTATGCGTATATTATGCATCTATTCCCCCAAATCTTTGGACGAATTCATCCTCTGATATTATAGGAATTTGCAGTTCTTTTGCTTTTTTATTCTTTGAGGATGCGGATGATACATCATTGTTTACCAGATAATCTGTCTTTTTTGAGACAGCAGACGTCACTGCTCCTCCTTGCGACTCTACATAGGCTTTAAACTGTGCCCTGTTCTTAAAACCATGCACATCCCCTGTTATTACAAATGTCAAACCATAAAGAGCGCCATTACTATTATTAACAGCCTCAACATTTTCTATTTCAAGAAGATTAACAAGCTTATCAAAAAGATGCATGTTATCATTATCTGCGAACCAGGTTTTAAGCGCTTTTGACCTTTCAGGACCTATGTTTGCCAAATCCTCAAACCCTTGTAATGATTCTACTCTTGTTATAAAGCCTTCCCATCCGATAGCCTGCGTAATTTTCTTTGCGGCATCTTGACCTATTTGAGGGATGCATAGAGCATACAAAAAATTTACAGGATGTACTTTCTTGCTCTTTTCTATTGCATTTTTAAGATTATTTACGGATTTTGTTCCAAAGCCTTCAAGCGTTTCTATCTCATCCATAAACCTATCAAGCTTAAAGATATCGCTATAATCTCTAATATAACCCAAGTTAATAAACTTAACTATAGTTTGTACAGACAGGCCGTCGATATCCATCCCCTGCTTTGATACAAATCTTGCAAATTTTTGCACCTTTCTTGCTGTACAATCCTCGTTACTGCAATGCAGGGTCTTAGTGCCGCTATGCTCACTTATTTTAATAAAAGTTTTGGCGCCACATACGGGACATTTATCGGGAATTGAAAAACTCCCTTGTGCTTCTTTAACGCTGATGCACTTGGGAATAATCTTGTTTGCTTTGATTATCTCAAGTGTAGTCTTTTCGTCTTCTCCGATTCCAAGCCTTTCCATCTCAGATATATTGCACAGCGAAGCTCTGCTTACCGTCGTCCCCTCTAGGCTCACCGGCTCAAATATTGCTACCGGAGTTATGGTTGAAGCAGCACAGGACCATTCAACGTATTTAAGGGTAGTAAGTGCCGACTCATCCTCCCATTTGAATGCCAGACCCGCTCTGTTGGCATGGTGACCTGTTACGGTCCCACCCTGGGCATAAAGAGTATCATCATAGCAGATAACGAGTCCGTCTACCGGTATATCCATTTTGCCGCCTTCTACAATCTGTGTCCATCTTTCTACACACTCTCTTATGCTGCCGGCATTGCATCTTTCGTAGTCTACGCATTTAAATCCACTATCCTTAAGGAATTGCATCCTGCTTCCCCATGAGATTATTTCTTCATCTATATGCACCAGTGTAAATGCATAAAATCCAACTTTTCTGCTTTTTACCTTATCAAGATTGCTTTTATCCAAGCTTAATGTTCCTGCCGCAAGGTTTCTTGGGTTGGCATATTTCTCATCATCATCTGACAATAAATTATTTATATTCTCAAAATCAGTATAAGTTATAGCCGCTTCACCTCTTACAACCAAATGTCCTTTGTATTGGATTTTAAGCGGAATATTTTGGATAGCTTCTTTCATATAGGTGATGTTGGTTCCGATATGTCCATCTCCTCTTGTAACTATACTGCCAAGCTTGCCGCTGTCATAAGTCAGCACCAATGTCAACCCGTCAAGTTTCCAGCTAAGATAAATATCTTTATCATTTGCCCATTTAATCAAGTCTTCAATGTTTTTAGTCTTGGCCAATGAAAGAGCTGCATATTCATGTGTAGTTTTCTCTCCTAAGCCTTCATAATATCCGGCATTAACAGTAGGGCTATTTTGAGGCACATATCCTGTTTCTTGTTCTAATTTGACAAGTTCGTCAAAATAAGCATCCCATTCGTAATTTGACATAATTTCGTCCTGACCCGAATAGTATGCCTGCGATGCTTCGTTTAGTATTTTGACAAGCTCATCAATTCTATCTTTATTCATAGTCCCTCCATTTGACGCTGTTTGACTGCGATCCTTCAAGCATTTTGTTAAGAACGGACAGCTCTTTTTCAGTTATCATGCGATAAGTACCCTCTGCTAAAGAGCCAAGCTCTAAATTCATGATTCTGACCCTCTTTAGCGCAACCACTTTGTAGCCCAGTTGCTCACACATTCTTCTAATCTGTCTGTTAAGTCCCTGTGTCAGAATAATTTTAAACTTTCTTTTTTGGAGTTTTTGTACCTTGCATTTTCTGGTAACCGTATCTAGAATAGGAACACCCTGCGACATATTGTAAATAAAATCATCAGTTATATCTTTGTTTACGCTTACAATATATTCTTTCTCATGGTAATTGCCGGCCCTCATTATTTTATTGACTATCTCGCCGTCATTGGTAAGAAGAATAAGACCTGTTGAATTCTTATCAAGGCGACCTATAGGATAAATCCTTGTCGGATAATTGATATAATCAATTATATTGTCTTTTTCTTTTTTCTGTGATGTAGTGACAATCCCCTTTGGCTTATTAAACAACAAAATAATTTTATCTTCCTGCGGCACTACCTCATTGCCGTCTACAATAACTTTTTCGCTGCCATCTAATTGCATTCCAACCTTGGCCACTTTGCCATCTACCGTTATAAGTCCTTTTTCAATCAGTTTATCTGCCGCTCTTCTTGAACAGACTCCTGCGTCACTTAAATATTTGTTTATTCTCATATTATCTTAAACCTTAAGATAAGGGAGCGTCCCATAAGGCCGCTCCCTTATCATCTGAAAATATTTACTGTTCTAATAATACCGAGGTTTTTACATATCCCTTCTTGCCTTTCCATCTGACTTTAGTCCAGCCGTCATCATAAACCTTTAATACCGTCAATGTGTTTCCTGCGTATGCAAGGCCCACTCTGCCTGCCTTTGTGCTCTTTTTGCTTCGAATGTTAACAGACTCGCTTAAGCGAACCTTATCTCCTCTTGAAAGCTCTGATTCTGAACTTCCCGAATCGCTTGTCTTAGTACTCTTTAAGTACTTCGACATTACGTAACCGCTCTTGCCCTTATACTTAACCTTGCTCCAGCCATTATCCATCTTCTTGATAAGAGTTACAGAATCACCTTTTTCAAGAACACCGAGAGACTGTGCCGAAATCTTAGCTTTCTTTCTGACATTTACCTTGGTCTTAGCATATACCAATTTAGAATCTGAATCATCTGATGTTTCCTGACTCTTGCTATCATCAGACTCAGCTTCTTCGTTAGAATCCTCATTTTCCTGAGTCTCTTCTTTACTATCATCAGATTCTTTATTTGTATTATCAGACTCTTTTTCGGCTTCGTCAGAGTCTTTTTTTGCTTCATCAGAGTCCTTGTCATCTTCTGAATCATCAGACTCTTCCTGATAGGATGATGCCCACTTTTCAAGTGCCTCAGGTAAAGTCTCTTCCATCATCTTTGCGAGATCATCATCAGAATCTATAGCCTCATCATAACTGCTTTGAATCTGCTGCTGCAATTCAGCAACATCTTCTGCCTGTTCGAACGCCGTAATAAGAGCTTTAATGTTATCATCCTGATCATATTCGTTCATTGTGAGATTGAAGTTACTATATACATTGTCGATATATAGCTCTCCGTCTTCATTTGTCTGTACATAGAAGAAATCAAGACCCGGATCTAAAGTCTCTATATCTTTGAACTTGAGGCTGTATACTACGGATACAAAATATGAATTATTATTATATCCTTCCTTAAGATAACATGTAACATCCTGATAATTCTGCGCATACTGGCTAAATACCCCGATATAAGATTTTTCCATATCAGATACAGGTGTTGCATACTTTTCTACTGCAGTAGTATCTCCTGATGCATAAGCTGCATAATAATTGGTGATAAGATTTTTTATCTCGCCATTTTCGTCTTCAGCATACTCTTCATTTACCGCTTCTTGCTTGTACTCAAGGACTGCTTCATCTGTACTAAAATCAGAAAGTGCTACATCATTTCCGGACTTCTTAGATGCCGCTACAGCAGCAAATATAATCACAACAACGATAATCGCCAATATGCTTATGCACTTAACCTTATTATGCTTAATAGCCGTTACGATCTGTTCTAGCGTTAAATCTTCAATTTTTTTCTTCATTATTAACACTCCACATTCTTACAACAAACAATAGTATCTAAATCAATTCTCTACTAACTTTCAAGTCTCGCTCGCGAGACTTGGCGCGAGATTTGCGTCAGCTTTAGCTGACATATTTCATATGCAAATCTTAAGCGCATCCTCGC
>CAJOPM010000071.1 GCA_905236225.1 uncultured Eubacterium sp. | reverse complement strand
TGATGCGCTTAAGATTTGCATATGAAATATGTCAGCTAAAGCTGACGCAAAGAAAGCGCCAAGTCTCGCGAGCGAGACTTGAAAATTAGTTTTTACTACAAAAGAAATAGGGCAGGGAAATTAATCCCATGCCCTATCTTTTTTACTTTATTTTCTTAGAATAGTCCGTTGTTATGAACCGGAGTTATCTTATCTACGTCATGCTCGACGACGTCCCAATGTTCGGCAAGTTTTCCATCTTCTAAGCGATAGATATCACATACCTTGTTTACCGCTCCGTTTTGTAATGTGCACTTAAAGAAGACAAAAACCATATCATCTTCCTGCGCAATTTTTACTATGTCCATATGAGGTTTAAGAGATAAGAACTTATCTAGAAATCCCTTGAATCCCTCGATCCCCGATTCTACATTCGGATTATGCTGAATATAGTCGTTGCGTACGAACTGATCTACGACGGATATATCCCATCCATTAAAGACTTTCTCGTAGAATTGTATAACTGTTTCTTTATTTGTCATAATCGCCCTCCTATATATGTTTGTGGTTTTAAGTATAGCATAGAGGTAAAGAATATTGTATAAACATAATAATTAAAGCGATAAGTGTACCTTTTGTGACTTCATTTATGATATTATTAAAAAAGGTTTGTATTTACTGTAATAATATAGCTTTGTCACAAGTATTGCAGATAGGAGAAGATATGGGGAAAAAGGAAGGGAAAAAGCAAAATCAAAGACAGCGTAAAGGAATTAGAATGAGTGTAATGCTTATAATTATAGCATTACCGCTTACAATTGCATTGATAGCAAGTCTGATAGTTGCATATACTCAACTTGAGAAGACAAAGAATCAAAGCGAAAAGATTTATTATGAATATCTGTATACAATATCATCTACGATAATAAACGCAGATAGAGATTTATATCAGTCGGTATATGCGGCAACTCAATATAATGACAATATCATTGATGATGATGTCCAGTCTAATCCGGAATTGTTAGAGGTCATTAGTTCAAAGTATGATGATTATGAGTCCAACAAGCAGCAGGTAATAGAAGAGATGCAGGAAGTATCCGCCCTTGCTCAGCAAAATGAGGATCTTTGGACCGGAACAAAGATAGAAGATTCAGAATATACATTTGCGGATTTGTATAGTAAATATGAAGAGGCATTTGCTGCATGGGAAAATAGCTACGACCTAAAAAATGCAGCCTTAGAGAGTGGCAAATCAAGTTCTCCTGAATTCCAGGCGTTTAACGAAACATTTGAGGCGGCCAGAGAAGACTTGGCAGAGATGACAGATATAGTCGATGTTTGGGCGGCAAAAGAAAAGGCAACCCTTGATAAAAGTATAGAGAGTGCGATTAGACTTATGGTGATAATTTTTATTGCTATTATTGTTATACTGGCAATATTTACACTTAGTATTATGCGTACGGTATCGAAATCTGTAAAACAGGTAGAAAAAGGAATAGGTAATCTTGCGGGAGGAGATTTTGCCACGCCGGTTGATTCTAATTCGGCGATTAGAGATTTTTCCGCTATTGCGGTTAATCTAGAGAATATGAGACAGAAATTGCAGCAGTCAATGCTTACGATTATAGATCGTGCTAATGATGTTAACAGCAAGTCAGATGGTACTACTCACTCTGTTGAGGCAGGGCGCGAGATGTCCGGAGATATAGGACAGGCAGTAGAAGACCTTGCCAATGGATCAACACAGATGGCTCAAGATGTACAGGAAACCTCTGATATCATAGTAAAGATGGGAGAGGCAACAGAGGATGTTATTACATCAGCTCAGGCAAATATGGAAATGAGTCAGCATCTGTATGAAGGTTCTACCAATGTGCAGCAGCAGATTGCAGGACTTATGGAAGCGGATCAGCTTATGGCTGATAAAGCACAGGAAATATCAGACAGTGTTGAAAATACAGCTCAGATGGTAGATGAAATATCTAAGGCTGCTGACGGTATAATTGCTATAGCATCTCAGACAAACCTTTTGTCATTGAATGCATCTATTGAAGCGGCAAGAGCCGGTGAAGCAGGCAGGGGATTTGCAGTAGTCGCAGATGAAATCCAAGGACTGGCAGACCAGTCAGATAAGACGGCTAAGGAGATTACGGATATTTTATCTGGAATTATCAGACTTTCGGATACCAACAAGAATCTGACGGCAGATATAAGAGCGGCTATAGATAAAGAATCAGAAGAAATGCAAAAAATGATAGAAGCATTTGACGATATGCTGCAAATGCTTAAAGAGACTCAGGAAGGAAATGAAAATATTGTTAATCTTGCAAATGTATTAGGAGACAGCAAGAATACAATAATTAATGCAGTAGAGTCACTTTCGGCTATATCGGAAGAAAATGCTGCAAGCACCGAAGAGAGCAGCGCTTCTATACAGCAGCTTGATACTAATATGGGCGCCATACTTGATGAAGCAGAAGATCTTAAGTCAATAGCTAATGAGCTTAAAACAGAAATAGATTTTTTCAAAGTATAATCGCGTAGAAAATAACGGGGCTTCCGCATTAGATATGATGCGATGGTCCCGTTGATTTTTTAGCTGCGTAGCAGTTTTGTTAAAACCCTAAATTATCATTTACTAATATTACATGTATACGGTCTTTGTGACGGGAAAAGCGGGTAATTAAAAACTGACAGCAAATTGTATCAGGTGATTTGCAGTCATAACATGCGCCTGTCTTCTGACATGGCGTATCAAGATCAAAACGTTGTGCATTAATAGGAGCGGCTACATTTCTGGCGCGCTTCATAGCACCGTCAACATCAGAACAGACTTTGTTCATGCCAACTATAAATATAACTTTATCAGGACCTTGTGCTATAGCAGAGACGCGGTTTGAATTTCCGTCTATATTTACGAGTACGCCATCTTCGGTTATTGCGTTTGTGCTCGATAAAAATATGTCAGCCGTATAAGAGCTAAGTATAGCCTCTTTTGGATCTTTAATCTTGTGGCGATCAACGAAGGTGTAGTTGCCATTTGTGATGGCATCTACAAGACCGATTTCATGTGCGCTCATAGCCCCACCCATAGTTACGACAGAGCCTTCGGGAATCAGAGATAAGGCGCACTTAAGAGCGCTCTCTTTATCGGCTGCATAATAGCCGCTCATATTTCGAGACTGCAGTCCCTTAATAACTTTTTGAGCGAGTAAATCATTTCTTTTGGTAATGTTTTCGTTCATAGGTATACCTCCATATCACCTATATTATATCATCGCAAAAATTAGCACAAGTAGAACCCTGAATACTTGTTGCGCTATCTGAGCTATGGTAAAATAAGAGGTAAGTAGATATGTGAATAGAACGGTTATAAGAGTCTTAGGGTAAGGCTCTGGTTATACATTAGAGCATGAAGTGTTAACGCATACATAAGCATGTAACATAGCAGACTGATAATGTCTGTTTTGGTAGAAGCGAGGATAGATTATGCAAGAGATTAACATGCCACAAAAGAGTAAATATATTCTTGATT
>CAJOPM010000070.1 GCA_905236225.1 uncultured Eubacterium sp. | reverse complement strand
TTCAGCAGACAAATTCCTGTCCGAATCCGTGCGCATCAAAAGCGGAGCGTTTAACTCAGTCGGAGCGCCTGCCCCGACTGAGTTAAATATCAAAGTAAATATAATTTTAATAGACAGATATATATAAGTCTAGGAAAATGTGGGATTGTTAAAAATGTGTCTAAATATTTGTACAATCGGACGAAAAATGTATTTTTTAAATTTTTTTTAAAAACACAAAAAAAGTTAAGTATTTAACGCACTTTTTGCAAACAAGAAGATTAACACGTATTTTAAAGACTAACTCGGATTAGACTAGACAAACCCAGTGTTTGCAAGGCTTGTTAAAAAAATCTCTATTGTTGACATTGGTTATTCGTATCGAGTAAATTAAAAAAGACAAAAGTTGAAGATTGTATTTTTATGGGTACAAGCATGTTGCATAATATGTAAGGAGGAATAGGTAGTATGGATCGTACAGAATATAATCAGGTCAAGGCTTCAACATTGGTTGAGGTAGCCAGAATAGCTGCACCTTATCGAGATAAGCCCGAGATGCTGATGGAGGTGGTTTTGTCGGTAGAGGAAATCGTACCGATGTTTTCATCACAGGTAACGGCAGTTATTGCCAGAGAGATGAATATACCGCAGACACAGGTTTACAGCTTTATAAGTTTCTATAAAATGCTTTATACCGGCAAGAGAGGTAAATATATTGTTCATATGTGTCAGAGTGCACCGTGTCACATAAGAGGTGCAAAGGAAGTCTTAGAGTCGGCCGAAGAATTCTTGGGAATTAAGGTTGGAGAGACTACAGAAGATCATATGTTTACACTCGCATACTCCCCATGTATAGGAAATTGTGATATTTCACCGGCAATACTCATTAATGGAAGAGTATATGGAAATCTTACACCGGAGAGTGTTCGTGACGTATTAAAAGGATATATTCGCGGGGAGGTGCAATAAATGCAGGAATTAAAAGTACTTACAGAATTTTGTGGAGTTATTAATCCCAAAGATGCAAAGGATTATATAAATGTTGGCGGTTTTGAAGGTCTTAAAAAAGCCGTTAAGATGGATGGACAGGAAATAATAGACGTTATATCTGATTCAGGACTTAGAGGAAGAGGCGGAGCAGGATTCCCAACCGGAAGAAAAATTCAGTTTGCTTATAATACTGACAGCGATATTAAATATATTGTCTGTAATGCAGACGAGGGAGAGCCGGGAACAAATAAAGACCGCGTACTTCTTAGTGAGAATCCGTTTCTTATAATAGAAGGTATGGCAATAATGGGCAAGGCCATCGGCTCAAACTGTGGTTATATTTACTTAAGAGGCGAGTATTCATATATCAGGGAAATACTTCAGGCGGCAATTGACAGCTGCGTTGCCAACAATCTTCTTGGAAAGAATATATTAGATTCTGGATTTGATTTTGAAATTCGTATCTCAAGCGGCGCCGGTGCATATGTATGCGGCGAGGAGACTGCGCTTTTTGAATCAATTGAAGGAAAAAGAGGCGAGCCAAGATTCAGACCGCCGTTCCCTGGTGTCAGCGGACTGTTTGGAAAGCCTACCGTACTTAATAATGTAGAAACTATTGCTAATATAGGTCTTATATTAAAGCACGGCGCCGATTGGTTCAAAGGAATGGGAACCGAAGGCAGCCCCGGAACGAAATTATTTACTGTTATTGGAAATATTAAGCATAGAGGTATCTATGAGTTCCCAATGGGAATCAATCTTAAAGATTTGATCTTTAACTGTTGCGGTGGCGTTGAGGACGGACATCAGCTGTTAGCTGTACAGGCCGGTGGCGCATCGGGCCCGTTTATCAATGCAGAGCAGATAGATATGCCGCTTGATATTGATTATGTTTCATCATCCGGCGGACGTTTGGGATGCGGAACCATAATGGTAATTGACGAGACTAATTGTATTGTTGATATTGTTGCTAATAATGCATATTTCTTCAAGGGTGAGTCATGTGGTAAGTGCACACCATGCCGCGAGGGAACTACCAGACTTTACAATTTTATAGAAGATATCAGTCAGGGAAGAGGCAGCCTTGAGACTTTAAGAAAGATTGACGATCTTACAGAGACGATGAATGCAGCCTCGCTTTGCGGACTTGGACGTTCGGCTACTGTGCCGGTTACAAGCGCTATTCGCAATTTCAGAGGAGAATTCATTAAGCACATTGACAAGGATTACTGCCCGAAATGCCAGGGCAAGAGAGGAGATATCGCATGATTTCATTAACAATAGACGGTCGCAAAGTTGAAGTTGAAGAGGGCTCTTCGATATTAGATGCTGCAAGAAAGGTTGCAATTAAGATCCCGACACTTTGTAACCACGAAGATCAGGAAGTAAAAGCCAACTGCAGAATTTGTGTTGTTGAAGTTGAAGGAAGACCGGGACTTCAGGCATCATGTTCTACACCGGCAGAAGAAGGCATGGTAGTACATGCATCTTCACCTTTGGTAATCAGAACACGTAAGAGAATAATGGAACTGATTTTGTCTCGTCATCCTGCAAAGTGCCTTACTTGTGCTAAGAACGGAGAGTGCGAGCTTCAAGAAGTTGCATCTGATTTGCATCTTACAACTGATTCTGATTATGAAACAGATATCAGAAAGTCAGAGCGTGATACATCATCTCCTTCAATAGTAAGAGATATGAGCAAATGTATTTTGTGTAGAAGATGTATTGAGACTTGTGGCAAGATGCAGGATATCAAGGTTATGGATTGCGAAGACCGTGGATATAACACTATGGTTGTTCCTCCTTATCAAAAGAATCTTGCAGATACAGCATGCGTTAACTGCGGACAATGTGTTCAGGTTTGTCCTACAGGTGCGCTTACCATAAAAGATGATACAAAGAAATTCCATGAAAACATCAGTGCAGGAAAGCATATGGTAATCCAGCTTGCTCCTTCGGTTAGAGTAAATATTGCCGAGAGCCTGGGGGAAGATCCCGGAACAGTCAGCACGGGAAGATTGGTTACTGCTCTTAAGATTATTGGATTCGATAGAGTATTTGATGCTAACTTTGCGGCAGATCTTACCATATTAGAAGAAGGAAATGAGCTTCTTTCACGTCTTAAAGGCGGTGGCACTTTACCGATGTTTACATCATGCTGCCCGGGATGGATTAAATATATAGAAACATTTGCTCCTGACCTTACGCCGCATCTTTCCACATGTAAGTCACCTATGCAAATGTTTGGACCTCTGATTAAGACATATTTTGCCGAGAAAGAAGGAATCGATCCCAAAGATATTTGCAGCGTTGCAATGATGCCTTGTACGGCTAAGAAATTTGAGTGTCAAAGAGAAGAGATGAATGCATCCGGATATCAGGATGTCGATATGGTTCTTACAGTAACTGAAGTCGCAAGAATGATTCGCACGGCCTGCATCGATTTCTCCAAGCTTGAGGAGACTGAGTTTGATAATCCGTTCGGTCTCGGAAGCGGAGCCGGTCTTATCTTTGGAGCCACCGGAGGAGTTATGGAAGCTGCGCTTCGTACAGTTTATGAGGTGGTTACAGGAGAAGAACTTGCTAAGCTTGAGTTTGAGAGCGTAAGAGGCAAAGAAGGATGGAAAGAGGCATCTGTAAATCTTGCCGGAACTGAGGTTAAGGTTGCCATTGTTCATACACTTGCAAATGCAAAGAAGCTTATTGAGCTGGTAAGAGAGGGCAAGGCTGATTATCACTTCGTTGAAGTAATGGCATGCCCTGGCGGATGTGTAAGTGGTGGCGGTAATGCTCCAAGAACATGGTCTAAGGTTGAGGAAAGACTTAAAGCTATCTATGAAGAAGAAAAACGTCTTCCTATTAGAAAGTCGCATGAGAATCCATATGTAAAAAAATGCTACGAAGAGTTCCTTAAAGAGCCTCTTGGTGAAAAATCACACGAGCTTCTTCACACCAGATATTACGATAGAAGCGATTTACTCAGCGTTTAACCTATTCTACTTGTTACCTATATACAGAAGGTCGCCGCAAAAAAATGCGGCGGCTTTCATTTGTATATAAATATTGGTATAATGCTATATGGACGTGTTATAACAAAGCAGATTTTTACCTGCACATCAAAAGTACGACGTGCTTTTGATGCGCATCTGATAATGGACTTAAATGAAAGGAGCATATTGCTATGCTTGAACTTAAGGATATTTCCTTTGAAGTAGATGATGAGAACGGCCATAAGGAAATCCTCAAAAATATTAATCTGACAGTAGATGATAAGAAATTTATTGTAATAACCGGGCCTAACGGGGGTGGAAAGTCTACACTTGCAAGAATGGTAGTCGGACTTGAAAAACCCACGCATGGCAGGATTTTGCTTGATGGAGAGGATATTACTGATCTTAGCATTACGCAAAGAGCAAATAAAGGGATTGGCTATGCTTTTCAGCAGCCTGTAAGATTTAAGGGGATAAAAGTTTCTGATCTTCTTAGAATTGCCGCCGGGGAGGAACTTAGTGTTTCTAAGCTGTGCGACTATCTGTCTGAAGTTGGTCTTTGCGCAAGGGATTATATTGACAGAGAAGTTAATTCTTCGCTTTCTGGCGGAGAGCTTAAGCGAATTGAAATAGCGACTGTTCTTGCGAGAAAGACAAGACTTTCATTGTTTGATGAGCCTGAAGCAGGAATAGATTTATGGAGTTTTCAGAACCTTATTCGAATATTTGAAAAGATGAGAAGCGATATTAAAGACAGTTCTATTATAGTTATTTCACACCAAGAAAGAATACTTAATATTGCAGATGAGATTATAGTTATTAGAGATGGACAGGTAGTACGTCAGGGTGAATCCGATGAAGTTATGAAAGAAATAGTCGGAAGCGAATCCGCCGTTGGTGCCTGTGAAAGACTTCAGTAGGAGGGAATCGCAATGCTAAGTATGGATAACGTACAAAAGAGAATACTTGAAGAAGTCGCAGATCTTCACGATGTTCCTATGGGAGCATATAACCTTAGAGCTAACGGTAAGTCGGTTGCAAGAAATTCAACCGAAGAAATTCAAATAACATCAAAGACTGATGTAAGCGGTATCGATATAAAAATAGCTGACGGAACTGTTAATCAGAGTGTACATATACCCGTAGTATTATCAGAAAGCGGATTGTCCGAAACTGTTTACAATGACTTTTATATCGGCGAGAACTGTGACGTGCTGATAGTTGCCGGTTGCGGTATAGATAACTGCGGCAATCAGGATTCGCAGCATGATGGTGTGCATCGATTCTTTGTAGGTAAAAACTCAAAGATGAAATATGTAGAAAAGCACTATGGTTCAGGAGAAGGAGCCGGAAAGAGAATACTTAATCCTCAGACTATTATATATCAGGAGGAAGGCAGCAGCGTAGAGCTTGAGATGGTACAGATTAAAGGAGTCGATTCTACAAAGAGAACTACAAGCGCATCCTTAAAAGCAGATGCTTCTCTGGTCGTAAGAGAGCGACTTATGACTCATATGGATCAGGTTGCGGATAGTATATATAGTGTTTCGTTAGATGGAGACGGTGCCAATGCAGATATTGTTTCTCGCGGAGTGGCAAGAGATACTTCCTATCAAAAATTAGATCTGAAAATTATAGGTAATGCACAGTGCAGTGGCCACACGGAGTGCGACTCCATTATTATGGACAGCGGTAAAATCTTAGCTGTTCCATCTTTAGAGGCCAACAATATAGATGCAATGCTTGTTCATGAGGCAGCTATCGGAAAGATCGCAGGAGATCAGCTTATGAAACTTATGACGTTAGGACTTACTGAAGAAGAGGCAGAAGAACAGATAATAAACGGATTTCTTAAATAACAAAAAGTGGACACAAAATGTTCACACTTTTTGCCTGCGTTCTGTGTTAATATAATTGAGTTGTATAACACATCGGGGTGTGGCTTAGTTGGTAAAGCGCTCGTCTGGGGGGCGAGAGATCGCAAGTTCAAGTCTTGTCACTCCGATTATATCGAAAAGCCGTCGCAGCTTATGCGGCGGCTTTTTTTGAGTAATTATAACGTAGTTAAAGACTTGCTCTAATATATTTTCTGGTATACTTAGTTATAGTATATCTCAGACGAGATGCCCCCCGCCTCTAAGCAAAGCGTAGGCGGGGGAGCGAGACTTGAAATAATCTTTTAGGAGGGCATTGTATGTCGATAGTAGGTGCTTTTATGGTCCCACATCCGCCAATTATTTTACCCCAGGTCGGAAGAGGCGAAGAAAGTAAAATTCAAAAAACTATAGATGCCTATGATGAAGTCGCAAAGAAAATAGCCTCTCTTGAGCCTGATACAATTATAATATCAAGCCCTCACAGTACAATGTATGCTGACTATTTTCATATTTCGCCGAATAGAGCAGCCGTAGGAGATATGTCAAGATTTAATGCGCCTATGGTAAGTTTTTATGAGGAGTATGATACGCAGCTTGTTGATATGATTTGTAAAATGGCATCTAAGAGGCAGGAGTTCCCCGCAGGGACAATGGGGAGCGTGGACGATGGGCTCGATCACGGAACTATGATTCCGCTGTACTTTATTAAGAAGTACTATAGCAGTTTTAAATTAGTAAGAATCGGACTTAGCGGCTTAAGCCTTCCTATGCATTATGAGATGGGAATGATCATTAAGGATGCTTTAGAGCAGGTGGACAGAAAAGCTGTTTTTGTCGCCAGCGGTGATTTGTCGCATAAAATGAAAGCAGACGGTCCGTATGGATTTGCCGTGGAAGGGCCTGAGTATGATGAAAGGGTAATGAAGGTGTGTGCAAGTGCGGCCTTTGACAAACTTCTTGAATTTGATGAAGGATTTTGCAACAGAGCCGCAGAGTGCGGACACAGATCTTTTGTTATTATGGCAGGTGCACTTGATAAAACAAAGGTGGATGCGCATTATTTGAGCCACGAGGCAACATTTGGCGTAGGATACGGAATATGTGTGTTCGATGTGCTGGGAAATGACGATAGCAGATGTTTTTTAGACATTTATCGCAAAGGTAAGAACTTTATGAGAGAATATAAAACCGATTATAAAGACGCATATGTAAGATTGGCAAAATATACGATTGATAATTATATAAGTTTAGGAAAGAAAATAACTACCGCAGATCTTGTAGGGGAAATGTGGAAGGATATGCCTTCGCAAATGATAAATGAGAAGGCGGCGACATTTGTATCAATTCATAAAGGAGGTGCGCTGCGAGGATGCATTGGCACAATACTTCCAACATGTGTAAATATTGCATCTGAAATAATACAAAATGCAATCAGTGCTGCAACGCATGATCCCAGATTTGAAGCAATAAAAGAAGATGAGCTAAAAGAGCTAATAATAAGCGTAGATGTATTGACTAAGCCGGAGCCTGTTAATAGTTGGCAGGAGCTTGATGTTGAAAAATACGGAGTGATTGTAAGCTGCGGCCTAAAAAGAGGGTTGCTTCTTCCGGATTTGGATGGCGTAAACAGCGTAAGTGAGCAGATTGCTATTGCCTGCAGTAAAGCAGGAATAAAAAGTGATGAAGATTATACTCTTGAAAGATTTGAGGTTATAAGACATTATCAGGGATAATAATAAGGAGTTAATATGGCAATATGTAATGTCTGTCACAACAGATGTAATCTTGAAGAAGGTGCGCTTGGCGCCTGTCGCGCCAGAAAGTGTATAGATGGTAAGGTTATATGCACAAATTATGGCCTTATTACATCTATGGCACTAGATCCTATTGAGAAAAAACCGCTCAGACGTTTTTATCCGCGAAGTAATATTTTATCAGTAGGAAGTTTTGGATGTAACCTAAGATGCCCATATTGCCAGAATCATCAAATATCTTACGGATTTAAAAATAATTATTCTAATAATGTAAGAAAAATTGGACCAAAAGAACTTGCAGAAGCAGCATATGAATATAAAAGCATGAATAATATTGGAGTGGCATTTACTTATAATGAGCCGCTCGTAGGATATGAATATGTAATAGATGCGGCAAAAGAGGTTCATAATATGGGAATGAAGAGTGTTCTTGTCTCAAACGGATGCGTATCAGGAGATGTAGCATTAGAAGTAGTAGAACATATAGATGCCATGAACATAGATTTAAAGGGGTTTACAGGCGGATATTATTCCAACACATTAGGCGGAAATCTTGATATGGTTATGGAGTTTATAAAGATGGCCTCTTTAAAATGTCACGTTGAAGTTACTACGCTTATTGTACCTTCATATAATGATAAGGCAGGAGAAATTGCCGAACTTGCAAAATGGCTTGCTTCGCTTAAGAATGGTAAGGGAAAAACTGAAATCGTATTGCATCTTAGCAGGTATTTTCCGCGTTTTAATATGCTCAATATACCTGCAACAAACGTAGAGGCTATATATAAGCTAAAAGATGTTGCAGAGCAATATTTAGATAATGTATATACGGGTAACTGCTAGTAAAAAGGAGCCATCGCTATGCGATGGCTCCGGGTAATTTAGCTAAATAAATCTGTTGATAAATAACGATCGCCTGTATCGGGAAGAATAACTACTATATTCTTGCCTTTGTTTTCGGGACGTGCTGCGACCTGGGCAGCTGCAGCCAAGGCTGCTCCGGCTGAAATTCCTACAAGGAAACCTTCCTGCTTGGCAAGTTTTCCGCCGAACGTAAAAGCGGTCTCATTTTCAATTGTTATGACCTCGTCATATATTTCGGTATCTAATGTATCTGGGACAAATCCTGCACCAATACCTTGAATTTTATGAGGACCACCTTCGCCTTTCGAAAGCACCGGAGAGGCAGAAGGCTCTACTGCTATAACCTGAACATCAGATTTTTGTGACTTAAGATAACGTCCTGCACCTGTTAAGGTTCCGCCGGTGCCTACACCTGCTATGAAGATATCGACCTTGCCGTCTGTATCGGACCAGATTTCAGGTCCTGTGGTTTGTTCATGCGTTGCAGGATTGACCTGATTGACAAACTGACCCGGGATAAAGCTTGATGGAATTTCTTTTGCAAGCTCATCAGCCTTTTCAATGGCACCCTTCATTCCCTTGCTTCCTTCTGTAAGCACCAGCTCTGCACCATATGCTTTCATGAGATTACGACGCTCTACGCTCATTGTCTCAGGCATTACAATAATTATACGATAGCCCTTAGCTGTAGCAACTGATGCTAAAGCGATACCGGTATTGCCGGAAGTGGGTTCTATAATAACGGAATCTTTTTTTAATATTCCCTTTTTCTCGGCGTCTTCAATCATGGATTTTGCGATACGATCCTTAACAGAACCTGCAGGATTAAAGTACTCAAGCTTTGCTAAAATGTTAGCATCAAGATTATTGGCCTGCTCAAAATTGTGAAGTCTAAGTAGCGGCGTGTTTCCAACTAAATCAAGAATTGAATTGTATATTGCCATTTGAAATCCTCCTTAAATGCGCTGTATGACATTATTCATAATAGTACAGTTTTTCGCATATATTATCAATTATTAAATAATGCCATATACTACTTATGTGTTTCTTTCGGTAAACTTTACCACTTAAATCCTACTAAGTCAATAGGTAAATAGGTTAAAAAAACTTTTTTTTCATTAAATGTTCACAAATCAATCAGATAGCCTTCGCATTGACAAGCTATCATATCATCATCAAATCAAAAATGTATTTGTAGCAAAGAAAGGAAGGACAATATGAAACTTAAAATGCCGGGATTAAGAAAAAACAATTCAGAAGTTAAGCAGCCCTTAACTTTGAAACAAAAAAAGAAAAGAAAGAAAAAGATAGTTGTTGCTTCAGGAGTAGCAGCGGCAGCTGTTGTTGCGATCGTAGGAGTTAATGTTGCATCTAATCTTACAAAAGCATCTGCAGATGACGGCGTAAGCGTATCTTCAGCAGAAGTTGAAACAGGTGATGTAGCAACAACGATTGATTCATCAGGATCAATATCAAATACGGGAACGATAAGCGTAGACATTCCTGAGAGCATTGAAATAGATGAACTGTTAGTAGCGCAAGGAGATACAGTAAAAAAAGGAGATAAACTTGCCTCGGTAGTGACATCATCAGCGGCAGAAGCTTTAGCAGATATCATAGATAAAATAGATGCGTTAGAAGATGAGATAGATGAACTCGAAGATGATGACGATGCAGATGATACTGACTCTGATGTATATCTTCAGCTTGTATCTTATAATTCACAGCTTGATGAACTTACTACATTAAAAAAGCAGGTAAAGAAAATATTTAATAGCGGATATATTGTAGCGACTTCAGATGGTGTAGTCGATTCTATAAATTCAGATTCTTCATCTACGAGCACATCAACCTCTTCGGCATATGCAACTGTTGCTTCAGCTGATACATCTGATGATACGGCGACTATCATAACACTCGAGACAGATACAGCGGCATCTTCTTATGAAACATCACAAGACAGTGCCAAGGAAACCGCTCTGACATCATCGGCAACAACAACAATTACAGATGATTATATTAATGAAAATATTTCAATAACGGCTCCTGAGACGGGGAAAAGCCCACAGACAAGTCTTGGCGATACAGATGCTTATACAGGAAAGATTTCATGGAATCTGACATCATCGACATTCGCAGCAGGTAAATCCTATACTGCAACTATAGTCCTGACATCAAACGATGGATATGCATTTTCGGATGCTGATGACTATGCAATTACCGTTAGCGGAGCAACTGTTACAAGCGTAAGTGTAAAAGGTACAAGTAATACATCAGGTAATAAGTTATATATAACAGCACAATTTGAAGAGACTGATGAGGCCGCTTCAAACCAGTCATCAGCAAATGAAGCAAATTCTTCTTCAAATGAGAGTGAAAGTACTGCTGCTTCAAATACACAAAGCACAGCTTCGTCATCGGCCAGCAAGACAAGCTCAGCGTCCGGATCTTCAAGCGCAGCATCATCATCGACATCGAACAGTTCAGATGATTCGACAAGTTCTGAATATTCAGTATCTACGACAGAAATGTTTACTATTGCATCAGATGATGAGGTGACGATTGCGGTAAGCGTGGATGAACTTGATATTAACTCTGTAGAAATAGGACAAAACGCAGTTGTTACATTAGATGCATTTGAAGATGAGGAATTTGAGGGAACTGTAACAGATAAGTCTTCAAGCTCATCTGAAAGCGGTGAATATGAGGTCGAAGTGACAATAGCTCGTGAGGATGGAATGCTTGAGGGAATGAGCGCATCGGTTACCGTTAATATTGAAGAAGTAAATGATGTGCTTATTGTACCGGTAAGTGCGTTGATTGAAGATGGAGACTCATATTACGTATACACTCAGTGTGATGATGAAGGAAATCTTTCGGGCGAAACTGATGTTGAAGTAGGACTTTCAAATGGAACATACGCAGAAATCACAAGCGGACTTGCAGAAGGTGATACGGTTTATTACACCAAGGCAGATTCGACAGACGATGATTCTTCCTCAATGGGAATGGGAGGAATGATGCAAGGCGGTGGTGGTCAGATGCCGTCGGGCGGAGGAGATATGCCACAAGGTGGCGGCGGTAATGGCGGCCAAGGCGGACCTGGAGGTAACTAAGATGGCAGAAGAAAATGTAATTGTGTTAGATGATGTTTCGAAAGTATACGAAATCGGTGATAGCGAGGTAAGAGCATTAGATCATGCGTCACTGACAATAAAAAGAGGCGAGTTTGTCGGTATTGTCGGCCCGTCAGGAAGCGGCAAATCAACTATGATGAATATAATCGGATGCCTTGATACGGCTGATGAGGGTAATTATTATCTCAACGGACAGTCAATAGAAGAATATACCGAAAGCGATCTTGCCAGAATAAGAAATAAAGAAATTGGATTCATTTTTCAGAACTTTAATCTTATTGGGAATCTTACGGCAGAGGAAAATGTTGAATTACCTTTAATATATCAAAAGGTGCCTAAGGCGAAAAGAAAACGTCTGGTAAACGAAGCACTCGAGCGTGTGGAACTGGGTAAAAGAAGAGACCATAAACCCACGGAGCTTTCGGGAGGCCAGCAGCAAAGAGTGGCTATAGCACGAGCTATAGCTACCCAGCCGGCATTGTTTTTGGCAGATGAGCCTACAGGAAATCTCGATTCTAAAACAGGAGATGAGATTATGAAACTATTCCATGAACTTCACGATCAGGGTCATACTCTTGTGCTGATAACTCATGACGACGGTGTGGCAGCGCAGGCGGCGCGTCGCATAAGAATTCGCGATGGACATGTTAAGGAGGTGAGCTGATGTTTACGCAGTCAGCAAAGATGGCATGGAAGTCAATCAGCTCGAATAAAATGCGTTCATTTCTTACCATGCTTGGTATTATAATAGGTGTAATGGCGCTTGTTGTATTGGTTTCGTTAGTGTCCGGTACAACGGATTCGGTTCAAAATTCAATCTCTAGCATAGGAACCGATCTTTTGACAGTTACTGTAAATGATGACGGAGGAAATCCGTTAAAGATGGACGACCTTGAAGAATATGAGGCGATTGACGGCGTTGAGCAGGTGGCTTGTGTATCTCAGGAAAGTTTTACGATAGAAAGCGGATCAACATCAGAAGATGGAACGGTATATGGCACGACTTCTGCTTATGCCGAGATATCCGGACTTGAGATTACAACGGGACGTTTCATATATAATATAGATAATGATAATCATACAAATGTATGTGTAATAAGCTATGATGTAGCTTCTGAAATATTAGGAACACCTAATGCAGTAGGAAGTGAAATATCTATAAACGGAAGTACTTTTACCGTAATAGGAATTTTAGAAGATGATGATTCTTCATCTGATTCGGTATATGAGGCGTATATCCCGTATACTACTCTAATTCGCCAGTCTTCATCGGTAAATACAGATATAAGTAGCTTTGTTATATCGGCATCAGAAAATGCTGATACGGACGCCGTAGAGGAATCTGTGGAAATGCTTTTATACGAACGTTTTGGTGATGAGGATTCCTATACAATCATGAATCAGTCAGAGATTGCAGAGGCTATGGAAAGCGTTACAGGAACATTAACTCTTCTTCTTGGCGGAATTGCAGCAATATCACTTTTGGTCGGCGGAATCGGAATCATGAATATCATGCTGGTATCAGTAACGGAAAGAACCAGAGAAATTGGTATAAGAAAAGCTATAGGAGCCGGAAGAGGCATTATAATGCTTCAGTTCCTTATAGAATCGCTTCTTGTTAGCTTGATGGGATGCGGAATAGGAATAGGACTTTCGGCTGTTACATTAAAAGTAGCGTCAGTATTTGCAGCTAATTCAGATTATGACTTAAGTTTTACAATGTCCATGGGTGTCGTTTGGATATCAATAATATTCTCAGTGGCAATAGGAGTTATCTTTGGCCTGTACCCGGCAAATAAGGCAGCAAAGAAGAATCCTATAGAAGCACTTAGATATATGGGATAAACAAAAAGTCCGCGTTACATTATAGTACACCCTGTCTAAAACATCACCTGCTATATACAGTAGCGGGTGATGTTTTAAGTTTAATGAAAAAAATATAAATTTTCTAAAAATTCTATAAACACGCTAAAATAAAAGGGTTAGAAAAAAGTTAACCGTTGTAATAAAATGGTTTACGAGGAAAAGTGGATAAACTTGAAAACCGTCAAAAATTAGGGGTTTTATCCACTTTTTCCCCTAAAAATGAGGTGATTTTAGTGGAAAAGTGCACACGATAAGAAGTTATCCACAGGTGGATTGATTATAAAATGTCAGAAATTTTACAAATTGTCAAGACTCGCTCGCGAGTCTTGCGCGCCGGATTCGGGTCTGCTTCAGCAGACAAATTCCTGTCCGAATCCGTGCGCATCCTC
>CAJOPM010000069.1 GCA_905236225.1 uncultured Eubacterium sp. | reverse complement strand
TTAGGGTAACCCCGACTGAGACCAGTTTGTTATAACCCCTACCTTCGCTACGCTTAGAGGAAGGGGTCTTATCCGACTGAGATAAACTAGAATGAATTAATACGAGGTTGGTTTTTATGGATATTCTTAAACACATAATTGGAAACATAGTAATATTTTCAGTAATTATTTCAATGGTAATTACAATATCTGAGATTATTTGGTATAAGAGCAAGAGGAATACAAGATGATTAGAGCAGCGGTTGTAGCAGGAGCATCAAGCGGACTTGGGACACAGTTTGCAAGATATATAGATAAAAATGAGCAGGATATAGATATCATTTATCTGATTGCCAGAAGAAAAGACCGCCTGGAGGCACTGGCAAGGGAACTTAAAAAAAGAGTATGTATTGCGGCCTTTGATGCTACAAATGACGAGGCTGGTGACAGATTTCATAATACCTTATATGCAGATGGCGCTATAGTTGATATTTTTATCAACTGTATTGGATATGCAAAGATAGGAAATTATGCCGCAGTCAGTACATCTGAGACGATGCATATGATTGATACCGATGTAAAGGCTGCAGTTAGAATGACGCTTTGTGTACTGCCGTTTATGAGAGAGAATGGCAGATTGATGCAGATATGTTCAACAGCGGCATTTCAGCCGTTGCAGCATATGAATGTCTATGCGGCATCGAAGGCATTTTTATATAGTTATACTCGTGCGCTTAGAATGGAACTTCTGCCGCGAGGAATAATTGTTACGGCTGTGTGTCCATGGTGGATTAGAGATACGGAATTTATAAGCGTTGCTACGAATAATGACAATAACAAAAATGTCGCATCTTCTGTAAGAAATTTCTATTTTACACAGGATAGTAAAAGCGTGGTAAGAAGGGCTATGCGTGCTAATAGAATAGGTTTTGCAGTTTCAACTCCCGGAGTAATGTGTACATTGCACCGCATTTTTTGTAAGCTCGTTCCGAAGCAGATGATGATGTATATATGGGAAATAATGAGAAGGTAGGAGCAATTGCCCCTACCTTCTGTTTTTTATTTGACGGCCCAGTTGTCTTTTTCTTCCGCATATAATGAAGGAAGAATTTTTGATAGATTAGAAAATTCTTTTACATTATGATTTAGCAAGCTCACCGGAATGATTGATGGAATCTTAACGCCATCCGGTATACATTTTTTAGCCTTGCCATCGATTATCTGATAACCGAACCAGAAACGTGAGCGCAGTATAGAACCGCCTTCGGCCGGCCTTAAAAAGTGCGTCATTACAACGGGAGTATCCGGCATATCAGCTGAGCCAACCGTCGTGCAGTTAGCACAAATCAGAGCGTTACATGCATCGGTATCAATCTTGCTCTCATCATATCCCATAACAGACGGTCGCTCAAAATGTATGATTAATAAGCCGGCTTCGCCAAGACCTATATCTTCCCAAATGTGGTGTACGCTTCCCCAGTGGCGCTCTCGCATACTTTTAGACATATCAAGGGCTTTGTCATAGTCTTCTAAATATACATCATAATGATCCTCATTGTCCCAGCAGGCATAACGCAGTCTGTCAATGGGATGCCACGCAAACCACCAGTCAAACATCTCACCCGTAACATTTGGGAAAAACGTCTGATTTGCAATAACTGCAGTTCCGTCTTCTAATTGCCACCAGCCAAACTCTGCAGCAAGATCACCGCTTTTAAATAAATCATTTCTATCCTGAATACGAAGGGCAAGAGAATTATCAAGAGGTTCATTTGTTATCAGATCGTATTTTTCTTTCTCACCCGAATAAATATCCTGTGCATAGTATTTATAGTAACTTTTCTTTTTGTCGGCATCTGTTGCCGGTACTTTGTTTGACATATTACATCACATCCTCTCTAACTTTAATACGTGTAATTAAAAATATTGCTAGTGCTGAACAAATTAGAAATACGATATAAGCGTTGTTGAGTTTATCAACACCGATAGCACCTATTATTACAAGTGCCAATGAACGAACGGCAGTATTCATCGGTGCAATAAGCTGATTGGCTCTTATAAAGCCGAATCGACCAAAACAGGTTCCGATTATTGACGGAATAAGATTACCGATGCCTCCTATTCCGAAACCAACGAATATTGAGGCTATAACAGTCATTGCCATAGAGCCGTTATGAAAAATCATTACAAGCAGCGCTACCAAATACCATACCCCGTAAACTATAGAGGCGTTTTTTGTTCCTACTTTCTGATCAAGCCAGCCCCAAAAATAACTTCCTATGATTCCTACTACGGCAGCTACGGTAAGCATACCGACGGCAGTATTAGCTTCTGTGCCTACTTGAATCAATTTTGTTACAAAATTTGACACCAATCCTATTGTAGTCATCCATAATAAACCATGTCCGATTCCTATTATCCATGTGTTGCGATCCTTAGCAATAGCCTTGATTGTAAGCTTTGAAGCAGCCTCTTCAGATTTTTGGGCAAGGTTTTTGACTGTATCCATATCAATAGGTTCGTTATCCGGTGTTACACCGACGTCTTCGGGCTTGTCTTTTACCCAAAATATAGATACAAATGCAAATGCAAAACACACAATGGCAAGAATAATATATGCAAGTTGAGGATTGCCGATTGCAGTATAGATAAGAATTATTGTAGCTGTACAAATCGGAAGTCCCATTGAAGCCCAGCCGAGAGCCAATCCTTTTTTCTTGGGGAACCATACGTTCATAATATTGTTAGGAACGCAGTTGAGCTGAATATTGCCTCCAACAAAGGTCATGCAAAGTACCATGGCCAAAAATACCGGAAGCGAGTGAGTAAGGGCAAATATCAGTACCAGAATACCAGCAAGGATATTTCCGAATATACTCATAAAGCGGCTACCTTTTTTTACGGTCATTGCACTAAAGACAACTGCGGCTATGATACCAACCCATCCTCCGATTCCGGCCATTAGATTACATAAATTGATGGCTGATTCATCCCAACCCCTTAGAGCTGTAAATGCGGCCGGGAAGTAGTTAAGCGAGTCGGTTGAAAGTGCAGCAGCCAGATAGTAGCTTATAGCACAGTATATAATCATTGCCCAACCCCATTTTCCAAAGTTACTTTTTGTGTTTGAATTTGTATTCATTTTCCTCCTCCTATGATTTGTAAAAACCCCTGGGTTATATGTAAATTATAGGCACGAATATGAATCAAAGTCTAATTACCATTTATAGATGATTTATAGCCACAGGTTATAAATTTCTTGTTCCAAAAACAGAAATTAACTATAATATTTATATGGATAATTTTTTAGAATTTATTACGCTTCAGCAGATAAAAATATTTATAAATATTGTTGAGCAAGGCGGATTTAGCGCTGCTTCTATAAAGCTTAATATGACTCAGCCTGCAGTAAGCAAAGCGATAAATAAACTTGAGAAGGATTTAGACCTTATTCTTTTAGAAAGAACTACCCGAAAAGTTGAGCTTACTCCAGCAGGCAAATCATTATATAACAGTTGGCGCCATCTGATTTCTGATTTGGAAAAAGGCTATATAAGTGCCCGAGCGGCTCAGGAAAGTATGCAATATACGCTTCAAATAGGTTTGCTTAACACAGCAAAACCTGACAAGTATTTTTGGGCGATTCAAGATGCTGTAGAAAAAAAGTATCCTCAGATAAAACTTGAACTTAGAAGTGAGTATATGATAGAACTGGTAGAAAGGTTGCAAAGCGGTGCTTATGATTGTATTATGGTGCCGGATTTTGAGAGATTTAATATCGAAAATAGGGGACTTGAATGGAGGTGGGCAGCTAAGTCTAATGCATATGTGCTTATGGGTAAAAATCATAAACTCTCCAATAGAAAGTCGCTGTTATTACAAGATATTTTAAATGAGCATTTTTTGACGCTTGAAGATGATGACGGCTGCTATGCCAAAGATTTAAAATTGCGATTTAAGCCATATGATATAGAGCCTAATATTACTTCATATTATAAAACAGCCTACGATATACAGATTTTGTTTAGACATGACCAAGAGTCTCTATTGATTATAGATGAATATTTTGCTTATTCAGATAAGGATAAATACGTGAAGATTCCGCTTATAGATCAGGAAAACGGCATTATTTGCGCATATAATCCGTTAAATAGTAAACTTGCTCTTAGTAAATTCTTAAGTTGTATGTAGAAATGTGTTAAATAAAATGTGTTAGCACTCTTTCTAAAAGAGTGCTAATTTTCTATTGACTTTTTAAACTTACTCTATTAACATACTCTTATGGCTAAAAATCCCAATAGGGAAATAAACAATATAAGGAGCGATTAATATGAGTGAAAAACATGGAAGTCTGTCAATTACAAGTGAAAATATTTTCCCGGTCATTAAGAAATGGCTTTATTCGGATCATGATATTTTCTATAGAGAGTTAATTTCTAACGGATGTGACGCAATTACCAAGCTTAAAAAATTAGATCTTATGGGAGAATATACCCTTCCGGATGATTATAAGCCTAAGGTAGAGGTTCTCCTTAATGACAAAGATAAGACAATAAAGATTATCGATAACGGTCTGGGAATGACATATGACGAGGTGGAAGAATATATAAATCAAATAGCATTTTCCGGAGCTACTGACTTCCTTGAAAAGTACAAGGATAAAGCATCGGAAGAACAGATAATAGGTCACTTTGGTCTTGGATTCTACTCAGCTTTCATGGTAGCTGATGAGGTCACAATTGATACACTCTCATATAAAGAGGGCGCGACTGCAGTCTTCTGGTCATGCGACGGGGGCACCGACTACTCTATGAAAGATTCAGATAAAAAAGAGGTCGGTACGACTATTACACTTCATCTTAACGATGATTGTCTTGAGTTTTGTAATGAATATAAGGCAAGGGAAGTCCTAAACAAATACTGCTCGTTTATGCCTATCGAAATTTATCTTGATAAGGAAAACAAAGAGCCCGAGTATGAGACTATTCTTCCGGAAGAAAAGCTGGATACGGATACTGTAATAGAGACTGTTATAGAAGAAGCTAAGACGGAAGAAAGAGAGAATGAAAACGGCGAGAAGGAAATAGTTGAGGTTAGCCCAAAATGCGAGAAGCTTAAGATTCTTAAAAGACCCGTTGCTCTTAATGATACTAATCCGCTGTGGACTAAACATCCAAATGAATGCAGTGATGATGAATATAAGACATTTTACAGAAAAGTATTTAATGATTTCAAAGAGCCGCTTTTCTGGATACACCTTAATATGGATTATCCGTTTAATCTCAAGGGTATACTTTATTTCCCGAAGATTAACACGGAGTACGATTCAATAGAAGGAACAATTAAACTATACAATAACCAGGTGTTTGTTGCTGATAATATAAAAGAAGTAATACCTGAATATTTTATGCTCCTTAAGGGCGTTATCGATTGCCCGGATCTGCCGCTTAACGTTTCAAGAAGTGCATTGCAAAATGATGGATTTGTAGCGAAAATTTCAGATTATATATCTAAGAAAGTTGCGGATAAACTTATCGGAATGTGCAAAACAGATAAGGAAAACTACGAAAAGTATTGGAATGATATCAGTCCATTTATCAAATTTGGATATATCAGGGATTCTAAATTTGCCGATAAGATTAATGACTATGTGTTGTTTGAAAACCTTGATGGAGAGTATGTAACACTTCCCGAACAGCTGAGGATTGATAAGGGCGATACGGCCGATAATAATGAAGAAAACAAAGAAGATAATAAAGATGATGATACCAATAAAGAAGATGCACCTAAGAAGAGAGTTTACTATGTAACAGATGAACTTCAGCAAGGTCAATACATTAAGATGTTCAAGGAGAACGATCAGCAGGCGGTGCTTCTTACAAAGACTATTGATAGCGGATTCATTCAGACTCTTGAGCAGAGAAATGAAGGCGTAGAGTTCTTAAGAATTGATTCAGATCTTACAGAGTCGCTTAAAGAAGAAGCATCTGAAGAAGAACTTAAAGAAGCTTCAGATAAGTTGTCAGAGGTATTTAAAAAGGCATTAAATAACGATAAACTTGAGATTAAGGCAAGCAAATTAAAAGATAAAGACATTTCATCTATGATAGTTTTAAGCGAGCAGGGAATCAGAATGGAACAGATGATGAAGATGTATGCTGCTGACGGCATGGATATGGGCGCATTTAAAGCTCCTAAGACGCTCGTGCTCAACCTTAATAACGAGCTTGTAAAATATATCATGGAACATGAGGATGCAGACAATATAAATATGTTCTGTGAACAGATTTATGATTTGGCTTCAATCGCAAATGAGCCGATGTCACCGGAAAATATGACAAAATTTGTTAACAGAAGCAATGAGATAATGCTTATGTTGACAAAATAAACGCTAAGAGGATACATGTCATGGATATGGATATGAATTTTATCAGGAAACTGCCGACTCCTGCGCAGATAAAAGAGCAGTTTCCCGTAACCGGGAAGATGAAGAAAGCAAAAGAAGAAAATGACGAGCAAGTTAAGGCAATTTTTGAAGGCAAAGATGATAGATTGCTACTGGTCATAGGTCCTTGCTCGGCTGACAGACAAGATGCTGTAATAGAGTATATGGAACGCCTCGCAAAGGTGCAGGAAAAAGTAAAAGACAAGATATTTATTATCCCAAGAGTATATACCAATAAGCCAAGAACCAAGGGAGTAGGCTATAAAGGAATGCTTCATCAGCCTGATCCTCATGGTGCTGAAGATATGCTCGAAGGAATCATAGCAATCAGAAAATTGCATATGAATGTTATCGATAGAACCGGATTTACGACAGCAGAAGAGATGCTTTACCCGGAAAATCACAGATACTTATCTGATCTGCTTAGCTATGTTGCGGTAGGGGCAAGGAGCGTAGAAGATCAGCTTCACAGAATGACAGCAAGCGGCATAGGAATACCTGCCGGAATGAAGAATCCTACTGAGGGAGGACTTGGCGTAGTTATGAACTCAGTAAGCGCGGCTCAAAGTTCGCAAAGATTCGTCTATAGAAACTGGGAGGTTGATACGCCGGGGAATCCATATGCGCATGTAATATTGAGGGGCTTTTTGGATAGATATGGCAACAGTATTGCTAACTATCATTACGAAGACTTAATGAAAGTAAATGAGCTTTATTTAGAAGGCAATTATGACAATCCTGCAGTAATTGTTGATTGTAATCATGCTAACTCAGGGAAACAATATATAGAACAGATTAGAATTGCAGAGGATGTTATGCATTCAAGGCAGGTTAATTTGGATATTAAAAAGCTCGTAAAGGGCTTGATGATAGAAAGTTATTTGTTAGATGGATGCCAGCCAAGTGACGGAGATGAATATGGCAAATCTATCACGGATCCCTGTCTTGGATGGGATAAAACCGAGAAGCTTATATTTGAACTTGCAGATATGGTCTAAGTATAGGATTTAGTCCCAAAATATATACAGAAAAAAATAAATGCCGATTAGAAAAAAGAAGCCTAAAAAGTAAAGGCTTCTTTTTGTTTTTGCCGATATATATGATATAGTAGTGTCTTAAGGGCAATACATTCTTGCACTTTAAAGGCAGGCTGTGATTACATTTAGAAACTTTATTTACGTTGTTCTTAGTGTTTAGATTTATGGAATTTTTTTAATTCCCCCAATTTTGTGCATATGGATACGAATAATATAATAAGAGTTAAGGATGATTCATCTGTGGATGAATTCTCTGCGCGAGCTCTTAAGGCTCGCGGGAACAATGAACAATTTAATATATTTGTCACCGACAGCAAGCAGTTTATCTTGAAATGTACTTCAAAGATTTGTGCAAAATATATTACAGACAGTGATGATGAGTGGTCGGTTGCTCTTATGGCCTTTCATGAAGCTGTTGAGAGTTATGATATAACGAAGGGTAAATTTTCCTCTTTTTCATATCTTGTCATTAAAAGAAGGCTTTATGATTCCTTTGAGAAAGAGAAAAGACACAGATCTGAGATTGCTACCAGACCGGATGCGCTGAGCGGCGATATTAAGGCAGATGATGCCGGAGCCTACGAGAGTGAGGTCGCAAGAGCTGCTACAGGTTCTTCGAATATTGTTACGATGGACAATCCGGTTAAAGATGAGGTAGATGCCTTAAATCAAGAGCTGGCTGCATTTGGATTTGAACTTTTTGAGGTCGCTGCCGATTCACCAAAGGCGAATAAGACCAAGAGAAGTTGTGGTATGGCTGTATCAGCAATCATAGAACATAAGGTGCTCTATGAATCACTTAAAGGTAAGAAGAAACTTCCCTATGAGGAATTATTAAAAGTTGACTTGGTGACAAAGAAAGTACTAGAGCGACATAGAAAATACATTATCATGGCAGTTATAGTACTTACAGGAGATTATCCTCTCCTAGCAGAATATGTTAAAAATATCAGGGAGCGATAAATATGAAAGCAATAGTAATAGGCAAGAAAAATGGCAAGGCTGCACTTCTGTTAGAAGATGGCACTTGCATATATCGCAAGATGGATTGTAATGTAGGAGAACGAGTTGAGCTTAAACCTACTGCAATACCGATTAAGAAGATTACGGCAATGGCAACAGCTGCTGCTGCACTCTTTGCTTTTGTAATAGGCAGTAATTCGATGTTCCTTACAAAAGCACAGGCAAGTACATTTGTTACCTTAGATGTTAATCCATCGGTAGAATTTGAGCTTGACAAGTCGCAACAGGTTGTAGCTGTTACAAATATCAATGAGAGCGGAGTTAAGCTTGCAGATGATCTTTCCAATAACGGAGTCAGCGGCAAGAATATGTCAGAGGCAATTGTTATGACAGTAGAACTTCTCGAGGAGGATGAGATTTTATCCAGTGAAGAAGAAGGCTATATGCTTTTATCTGTAACCGGCGAGAGTGATACTTTTGATGTTGTAACAACAGATATAGAGTCCGCAATAAGCGAATGTGATGTCTCTCTTTCATACAGTATAGTCAGAACGACTGATGAGGAGCGACGCGCAGCATCTGATCTTAATATGAGCGCAGCCAGATATCACGAGATGAAGCTTAGCATGGCAGAAGATGAAGATGAAGCTAAGGTCGCTGAGGTTTATCGTAATAAGCTTGTTAAAGAAATAGTAGAAGAGGCAAATGCCAGAGAAAATGATAATACATCAGTAGTAGATAATACTCAAAATTTCGAGACAAACTCTAATACTAGCCAGGATTCAAAGAATACATCGGATACGGGAAGCTCAAATTCATCTTCAACTAAGAAGACGAACACATCTTCAAGTCAGGCAAGTGTACCGGCAGCGTCTACACAGACAGAGTCACAGACCACGTCTGAGGGAACGTCAGGAACAACCGCTGCAGAGAATACACAGACTACTACAACGGAGACGACAGTATCAGATACCGAATCAACTACATCAGAAGGGGATATTACAAGCAATGATGCAGATTCTTCTGATAGCGGAGAGGATACATCAGGTAGCGATGCTATATCTAGAGGATTTGAAGAAGAAACCGAAGAAGAAACAGAAGAACAAGAGACTATTACAGATACGACAAGCAGTGATGAATCAGTAGAAAGTGACAGCGAATACGATTACGCACAATAAAGACAATAATAAGAGCGAGGCAATCACTAGGGAGATTAAGTGATAAGCCTCGCTTCTTCTATGGCTAAAATATGATAATAGGCGCCAAGTATTCTAAGCAAGACTTGGCGCCTTATTTATAGCCATATACTATACGGCATCTTTACCGGCATTATCATCTAAATTGGCTGTTTCTATCTTTTTGTTTGCAGTAGATAACATAAGCTTGATCCTGTTTAGCTGGTTTACTTCGCTGGCACCGGGATCGAAATCTATGGCTACAATGTTGGATTGCGGGAACTCATGACGAAGTTTTTTAATAACACCTTTTCCTACAATATGGTTAGGAAGGCATGCAAAGGGCTGCGTGCAAACAATATTGGCTGCGCCGGAGTGTATAAGTTCAACCATTTCACCTGTTAAGAACCAACCCTCGCCTGTTTGATTGCCGATAGATACAAAGGGACGTGCATAATCGGCAAGCTTTTCAATTCTTGTTGGCGGATCAAAATGTTTACTTTTTTCAAATGCAATACGTGCAGGTTTTCTAAGCCATTCGCAGGCACGAATTCCCCAGTTTGACAAAATTGCTGATTTCTTGGACATGCCTAAAATCTTGTATTTGAAGTTGTTGTTATAGAAGCAGTACAAGAAGAAGTCAATTAAGTCAGGAACAACTGCTTCAGCGCCTTCAGCTTCTAATAGTTCAACAAGATGGTTGTTTGCGGCAGGCATGAACTTAACCAAAATTTCCCCAACTATACCAACTCGCGGTTTCTTTATATCGAGGATCGGTATATTATCAAAATCATTAATAATATCGCGACACAATTTTTTGAATTGCCAGTGGCGCGGCAATTTCTTTTGTGTAAGGAAATCTATAACGATTTTTTTCCATTTTTCATGCATAGCATTGGTAGAGCCCTTGATTTTCTCATAAGGTCTCATACGATATACGCATTTCATGAATATATCACCGAAGAGTGCGCCGTATACACATTTAACAGCTAAAGAAGGCGTAATCTTAAATCCGGGATTTGCCTCAAGGCTTGAGAGGTTAAGCGATATAACAGGTATTTCGGGGTGACCTATTCGCTCTAGAGCTCTTCTTATAAAGCCGACATAGTTGGATGCGCGGCAGCCGCCGCCTGTTTGACTCATCATTATTGCAAGTTTTGATAAATCATATCTGCCGCTTGTTACGGCATCCATAACCTGACCTACTACCATCATAGAGGGATAGCAGGCATCGTTATTTACATACTTAAGACCGGCATCTATTGCGCTTTTGTTGTCATTATCAAGAACCTCAAGATGATATCCGCATGAGTTAAATGCAGGAGCAAGTATATCAAAATGCATTGGAGACATCTGTGGTGCAATAATTGTATACGTATCCTTCATATCTTCTGTAAATATCGAACGCTTATAATCCGAAGAAAGAATAGTACGCTTAGTCTGCGACTGTTCTTTGACACGGATTGCTGCAATAAGAGAACGGATACGAATTCTTGCCGCACCGAGGTTGTTAACTTCATCGATTTTAAGACATGTATATATCTTGTTAGAACGCACCAAAATGTCTCTGACCTGATCTGTAGTAACTGCATCCAATCCGCAGCCAAATGAATTGAGCTGTACCAGATTAAGGAAGTCAGTATTTTTGACATAGCTGGCAGCGGCATACAGTCTTGAATGATACATCCACTGATCGAGTACAATAAGAGGATGTTCAGCCGGCGCCAAATCAGAGATTGCGTCTTCTGTAAGTACGGCATAGCCATAAGATGTAATCATTTCGGGAATGCCGTGGTTAACTTCAGGGTCTAAGTGATAGGGACGACCGGCAAGTACAATACCTTGTTTGTTGTTTTCTTTAAGATATGCTATGGCCTCTTTTCCCTTTTTAAACATATCCTGTCTGGCATTGTCCATCTCTTCCCAGGCTTTTTTTGCTGCAACGCGAGTCTCATCTGCAGGGATATTAAATTCTTTCATGAAAATTTCTACTAGTCTGTCAGTAAGTACATCAAGATTTGAAAAAGGCATAAATGGATTTAAAAATCTAACTTTTCCTGAAGTAATCTCATCTACGTTGTTTTTAATATTTTCCGAATATGATGTAACAATAGGGCAGTTGTAGTGATTGTCTGTATTATCAAACTCCGTTCTTTCATAAGGTATAGAGGGATAGAATATAAAATCAGGTTTTTGCTCTATAAGATATGAAATATGGCCGTGGGCAAGCTTGGCTGGATAGCACTCCGACTCACTGGGAATAGATTCGAGTCCCATCTCATATATTTTGCGCGTTGAAAGCGGCGATACTATATAAGAAAAAGACAGTTCACTAAAGAAGGTTGCCCAAAACGGGAAATTCTCATACATATTAAGTACTCGCGGAATTCCAACAGTGCCTCTTTTGGCCTGCTCTTTTGGAATAGGAGTATAGTTGAATATTCTGTCAAGTTTATATGCAAACAGGTTGGGAAGGTCAGAGTTTGCTTTTTCCTTGCCCAGTCCTTTTTCGCAACGGTTGCCGGATATAAATCTGTCTCCGTTGCTGAATAAGTTAATTGTAAGAAGACAGTGATTAAGGCATCCTTTGCATCTTGAAAGCTTTGTGGTAAATGTAAGCTCATTAATCTGATCAATGCTAAGCATCGAAGTTCTGCCGCATTCGGCGCATCTTTCTTTGGCAATTAGTGCTGCTCCGAATGCACCCATTATACCTGCAATGTCGGGACGAATTGCCTGGCAGTCAGATATTTTTTCAAATGATCTAAGGACTGCGTCGTTGTAAAATGTTCCGCCTTGTACAACAATGTGTTTGCCTAAATCGGAAGCATCCGTAAGCTTAATAACCTTAAATAAAGCATTTTTAATAACTGAGTACGCAAGACCTGCTGAAATATCAGCAACTGATGCACCTTCTTTTTGGGCTTGCTTGACCTTTGAATTCATAAAAACCGTACATCTTGTACCAAGATCTATCGGATTTTTTGCAAAGAGTGCTTCCTTGGCAAAATCTTCGACACTATAGTCGAGCGATTTTGCAAAGGTTTCTATGAAGGAACCGCATCCTGACGAACAAGCCTCATTAAGCTGTACGCTATCTACGGTATGATTTTTTATTTTAATGCATTTCATATCCTGGCCGCCTATATCTAAGATACAGTCAACCTCGGGATCAAAGAATGCCGCAGCGTAATAGTGAGCAACTGTCTCGACTTCCCCCTCATCTAAGTGAAGAGCAGATTTGATAAGTGCTTCGCCGTATCCGGTAGAGCAAGCATGTACAATCTTAGCATTCTCGGGAAGAAGAGAATATATCTCCTTAATTGCGCGAATACTCGTAACAAGCGGACTGCCGTTATTATTTGAGTAGAATGAATATAAAAGATCCCCCTCTTGAGATATAAGGGCAATCTTAGTGGTAGTAGAACCTGCATCTATACCCAAATAGCAGTTGCCTTCATAATCACTGAGCGATGATGTCTTTACGTGATGCTTAGAGTGCCTTTTGCTAAATTTATCATAGTCATCCTCTGTGGCAAATAAAGGTTCCATCCTGGCAACCTCAAATTCCATTTGAATAGGAACTGATAGCTTGTCTTTAAGCTCTTTAAGAGGAAGCCTGTTTTCTATAGAACTGTTAAGGGCTGAACCGATAGCTGCAAATAAATGCGAATTTTCGGGAATGATGGTATGCTCATCATCTAAATTAAGTGTCCTGATAAATGCAGCGCGCAGCTGTTCCATAAAATGAAGCGGTCCACCTAAAAAAGCGACATGGCCTCTAATGGGCTTACCACATGCAAGTCCACTGATGGTCTGATTGACAATGGCCTGAAAAATTGATGCTGACAAATCTTCTTTGGTAGCACCTTCGTTAATAAGCGGCTGAATATCAGACTTGGCAAAGACACCGCATCTTGCTGCGATGGGATAAATCTCCTTGTAGTCTTTGGCATATTCATTAACGCCGGTTGCATCAGTCTGAAGAAGTGATGCCATTTGGTCTATAAAAGAGCCTGTACCTCCTGCACAAACTCCGTTCATACGCTGTTCAACATTGCCGTCCTCAAAATATATAATCTTAGCATCCTCGCCCCCAAGTTCGATTGCAACATCGGTTTGCGGCGCAATGAATGTAAGAGCGGAAGAGACGGCAATAACTTCCTGAACAAATGGAATATCTAAATGCTTAGCTAAGGTCAGACCGCCGGAGCCTGTAATTACGGCACCGATCTCTACATCGCCTACCTGCTGATAAGCTTCACATACCAAATCATAGAGTGTCTGTCTGATATTGGCAAAATGTCTTCTATAATCCGAATATAGAAGTTTATTTTTAGAATCTAATAATGCAATTTTGACAGTGGTGGATCCTATATCCACTCCAAGTTTATGAAATGCAGTATTCGTCATATCCTCACCTTATTAATAAGAAATAATGTAAATTTTGTGGCATATTTTGCTATTATAAGGTATAAACTTAGAAAAGACAATTAAAATTCTATAAAGAATGTATTATCCTTCAAATTGTTATCTTAACATAATTTTTTTATGTGATATAATAAGTATTCGAGATTAGAATATAGGAGCAATTTATGAAATTTCTGGACAAGTTAGAAAGAAAAATAGGACACTTGGCTATTCCGCGCCTGATGCTTTATATCATCGGTGGATATATTATAGGCTACATCATTAATTATACTAATCCTAACGTGCTTAGTTATCTGACACTTGAGCCATATTATATATTGCACGGACAGATATGGAGAATTGTAAGCTGGCTTTTGATTCCGCCCAGCACCGGTATTATCTGGGCTATTATTATGATGATTTTTTATTATCAGTTAGGAACGGCTCTAGAGAGGACATGGGGCGTATTTCGCTTTAATTTATATATGTTTGGAGGCTTTGTATTTACTATACTCGGAGCTTTCTTGTTATATGGAATATACTATGTAGCGGGTGGTGGTCCGGTTCTTATAGGCGGATACTTTTCAACATATTATATTAATATGTCGATATTCTTAGCTTTTGCTGTCTGCTATCCGGATATGCAGATTATGCTCTACTTTATAATACCGATTAAAATGAAATGGCTTTCCATTTTCTATGTAGCCTTGGTAGTGTATAATATGATTATGACAGGATGGGGCGGACGTATGGCAATATTTATGTCGCTTCTTAATTTCCTGCTGTTTTTTCTTACCACAAGAAATTACAATCGTATATCACCAAAGCAGATGCGAAGAAGAGCGCAGTTTAGGGCGCAGGCTAAACAATCGGCATCTGGAAATTCAGGCAGAATATCTAAGCACAGATGTGTAGTTTGCGGCAGAAGTGAGCTCGACAATCCTAATCTGCAGTTTAGATTCTGCTCAAAATGTGACGGCAATTATGAATATTGCCAGGATCATCTTTTTACACATAAACACATAAAAATACAATAAGGGAGTTATAAATATATGGATAATACGTCCAGAAATTTTATTGAAAATATTATAGATGAGGATTTAAAAGAGGGGACTTACGAGGGGATTTGTACTCGTTTCCCGCCTGAGCCAAACGGATTCCTTCATATAGGACACGCTAAGTCAATACTTCTTAACTATGGTTTGGCGAAAGAATACGGCGGCAAATTTAATATGAGATTTGACGATACTAATCCTACCAAAGAGAAGGAAGAATTTGCACGTTCTATTATAGAAGATATTGATTGGCTTGGAGCCAAATACGACAAGATTTATTATGCATCTGACTACTTTGATCAGATGTATGAAGCTGCTGTTAAGCTTATTAAAAAGGGTAAGGCATATGTATCTGAGCTTAGTCCCGATGAAATCAGACAATACAGAGGGACGCTGACAGAGCCCGGGAAAGAAGACCCCTACAGTAACAGAAGTATAGAAGAGAATCTTATGTTGTTTGAGAAGATGAAATCGGGGCAGGTTGAGGACGGTAAGATGGTTCTTAGAGCACGCATTGATATGTCATCTGCAAACATTAATATGAGAGACCCGATAATCTATAGAGTTGCGCATATTGCACATCATAGAACCGGTGATAAGTGGTGTATTTATCCGATGTATGATTTTGCGCATCCAATGGAAGACAGTATAGAAGGTGTTACGCATTCTATATGTACCCTTGAATTTGAGGATCACAGACCTCTTTATGATTGGGTGGTAAAGGAGACGGAAGTTGAGCATCCGCCAAAGCAGATTGAGTTTGCTAAGCTTTATCTAAAAGATATTGTAACCGGAAAACGCTATATTAAGAAGCTTGTAGAAGATGGGATTGTAGACGGATGGGATGATCCGAGAATAGTCTCGCTCTCAGGGCTTAGAAGAAGAGGCTTTACCGCTGATGCTATAAAGCGTTTTATAGAACTTTCAGGAGTATCAAAGTCAAACTCAGTATCTGATTATGCTATGCTTGAATATTGCCAGAGAGAAGATCTTAGAATGGGTGCGCCAAGATATATGGCTGTAAAAGATCCAATCAAGGTTATTATTGATAATTATCCTGAAGGAAAGATAGAATATTTTGATGTGATAAATAATCCCGAAAATGAAGCACTTGGCACAAGAAAAGTTCCGTTCTCAAGAGAAATCTATATTGATAGAGAAGATTTTATGGAAGTGCCGCCAAAGAAATACTTTAGAATGTTTCCGGGTAATGAAGTGCGCCTGATGCAGACATACTTCGTTAAATGCGAAAGCTTCATTAAAGATGATGAAGGACGAGTGGTTGAAATACACTGTACCTATGATCCGGCATCTCGAGGCGGAAACAGTCCCGACGGCCGCAAAGTTAAAGGAACAATTCATTGGGTTAACGCATCCACAGCTATTAAGGCATTGGCAAGAGATTATGAAAATATAATAGACGAAGAAAAAGGCGTTAAAGATGAAGAGGGAAATTTAAACCTTAATCCCAATTCATTGGTAAAATACGAAAACTGTATGATAGAGCCTGCATTTGAAGGTGCTAAGGCATATGACAGATTCCAGTTTGTAAGACATGGGTTCTACTGTGTTGATGCAAAGGAATCAACAGATGATAAATATGTATTTAACAGAATCGTATCATTAAAGAGTTCATATAAACTGCCTAAGCAGTAGGAAGGATTGTTATATGGGAAGCGAAGAGAATCAGGAAATCAGCCCTGAAGAGTTAATCAAAAAAGAAGCTGAGGCTATATTTGCCAAGACATATCATTGTCCGATTTGTGATGAGGATTTTAAACATAAAACGGTTAAGAGTAACCGAGTAAGGCGTTTAGGTGCGGATATTGACCTTCGTCCCAGAATGAAGGACGTGGATATTTTAAAATATCAGATGCTTTTTTGCCCGCATTGCGGTTATGCGGCTATGCCGGCATATTTTGATCATATATCCGGAACGCAAAGACGTCTTATTACAGCTAATATAAGTGAAACGTTTGAGCCTAAAGAAGAGAGTGAGAGTCCGGTTATTTCATATGATGAGGCAATAGGTGCATATTTGCAGGCTCTTAAATGTGCTGAAGTTAAGCTTGGAAAACTCAGTGAGAAGGCCTACTATAACCTGATTGTGCATTGGCTTATGGAAGAGAAGCTCCTTGAGATTAAAAATGAGGACACTAAAGCAAAGCTGGCTACACAAAGTGAGTTGTTCTACCGTAGAGCATATGATGGATTTACCAAGGCAATATCAGAGGAATATTTCCCGATGGCGGGAATGGATGAGATAACTGTGGATTATCTTGTGGGATATATGGCATATCATTTCAAGGATTTTGAAATTGCCTCCAAACAAGTCTCTACAGTGCTCGTTAATCAGATGGCGCCCAGACGAATCAAGGATTTGGCGTTAGAACTTAAAGAAAAAATAATAGAAGAACTAAAGAAAAAGTAAATGGAGATTAAAAATGGGAAAAGTTGCCATAGTTACAGACAGCAACAGTGGAATAACACAATCAGAAGGTAAGGATATGAATATCAGCGTCATACCGATGCCGTTCTTTATCGACGATAAGCTTTACTACGAAGATATTGATCTGACGCAGGAACAATTCTATGAAAAACTTGAAGGCGGAGCTAAGATATCTACTTCGCAGCCGGCAGTCGGAGATGTTACAGCGCTTTGGGACAAATTGCTCAAAGATTATGATCAAATAGTTCATATACCGATGTCATCGGGTCTGTCAAGCTCCTGTGAGACTGCATATATGGTATCGCAGGACTATGAGGGCAAGGTGTGCGTCGTTAATAATCAGAGAATATCAGTTACACAAAGACGTTCGGTCATGTGTGCGATGGAAATGGCAGACGAAGGCGCAAATGCTGAAGAAATCAGGGATTACTTAGAAAAAACCAAGTTTGATTCTACTATATATATTACGCTTAATACTTTAGAGTATTTAAAAAAAGGCGGTAGGATTACGCCGGCTGCAGCAGCTTTGGGAACATTACTTAAAATTAAGCCTGTGCTTCAGATTCAAGGTGAAAAACTGGATGCATTTTCAAAAGCCAGAACCATGAAGCTTGCGAAGAAGATAATGACGGATGCAATTAAGGCAGATCTTAAGAATCGTTTTGATTCTAAAGACGGAAGCGGATGTTACCTTGATATTGCTTATACGAAGGATAGGGATGCGGCAGAAGAATTCAAAAAAGAGATTGTCTCTGAATTCAAGGATGAAGGGTTATTTATAAATCCGCTTTCACTTAGCATTTCATGTCATATAGGTCCGGGCGCTTTAGCGGTTACAGCTACTAAGATGAGAAAGGCATAATATGGACTACGAAAAACTCAAAGAATTCAGAAATACATCACCGGGATTTATAAGACAAATAGGACTTTTGATTACGCATATAGAAGATGGTGCTGCCGAAGGTCGATTAGTTCTTACAAAAGACCATTCCAATCCAATAGGTTCTATTCATGGCGGATTGTTATTTACAGTATCAGATACCGTAGGAGGTGTAACAGCTTCATCTAAAGGACGTATGGTTACAACTGTTAATGCAAGCATCAGTTATCTTAGAGCCGGAAAAGTCGGTGATGAGCTGATTGTAAAGGGTAAAGTGGTAAAGTCCGGCAAATTACTGTGCGTAGTGCAGATAGATGTATATAATCAGAACAATGTGCAGCTGACAACTTCTGTTATTACTTATCATTTTCTAAGTAAAGAGATGGATGTTGATGAGCTGATTAAAAATCTTCAGGAATAGAGTAAAAGTTTAGTTAGTTCAAGCCTCGAAAGCGAGACTTGAACTAACTATTGAATTTATTTTACTAATAGTATAAAATTATGCTTTGGTACGATAAAGTTTGGCGGCCGTGATTACCACGGCTGAATCTATGTAAGAGGTTAAAGTTACAGGAGGAACTAAAGATATGGTTAAGGCAGTTGTAGGTGCGAACTGGGGCGATGAAGGTAAAGGTAAGATTACCGATATGCTCGCAAAACAGGCAGATATCATAGTACGTTTCCAGGGTGGTGCTAATGCCGGACACACTATAGTTAATGATTATGGGAAATTTGCCCTTCATACATTGCCTTCGGGAGTATTTTACGGGCATACTACCAGCGTTATAGGAAATGGTGTGGCTTTAGACGTTAAAAAACTTTTCAACGAAATAAAGTCAGTCACAGATAAGAATGTTCCTATGCCTAAGATTAAGGTTTCAGACAGAGCTCAGGTGGTTATGTCTTATCATGTCCTTTTTGATCAGTATGAAGAGGAAAGACTGGCAGGTAAATCCTTTGGATCGACTAAGTCAGGTATAGCTCCGTTTTATTCAGACAAATTCTCAAAAATAGGATTTCAGGTAAGTGAGCTCTTTGATGATGAGGTGCTGCTTGAAAAAGCAAAGAAAGTATGCGAGCTTAAGAATGTTCTGCTTAGAGAGCTTTATCATAAAGATGAACTTAAGGTAGACGATATCATGGCAGAGCTTCATGAGTATAGAGATATGGTGGCTCCTTACGTTTGCGATGTGTCTAAATTTTTATACGAAGCCATACAAGAAGGCAAAGAAATCCTTTTAGAAGGTCAGCTTGGTTCGCTTAAGGATCCGGATCACGGTATATATCCAATGGTGACATCATCTTCTACGCTTGCTTCATACGGAGCAATCGGAGCAGGTATTCCGCCTTATGAGATTAAGAAGATTATCACGGTATGTAAGGCTTATTCTTCAGCTGTAGGAGCAGGAGCATTTGTTTCCGAGATTTTCGGTGATGAGGCAGATGAGCTTAGAAAACGCGGAGGCGACGGTGGAGAATTCGGAGCAACTACAGGTCGTCCTCGTAGAATGGGATGGTTTGACTGTGTTGCATCTAAGTATGGTTGCCGTATACAGGGAACTACAGATGTTGCATTTACAGTGCTTGATGTCTTAGGATATCTCGATGAGATTCCGGTATGTACTGCTTATGAGATTGATGGCGAGCTTACTACAGATTTTCCGACTACAGTTAAGCTTGAGAAGGCAAAGCCTCATTTAGAGGTTCTGCCGGGATGGAAGTGCGATATTAGAGGCATTAGGAAGTATGAAGAACTTCCGCAAAATTGCCGCAACTATATCGAGTTTGTAGAAAAACAGATAGGATTCCCGATTACCATGGTCTCTAACGGACCGGGAAGAGATGATATTATATATCGTAACAATTAATATAAGGCCGGCATCCTATGATGCCGGTTTTTTGTATATCTCAGACGAGATGACCCCCGCCCCTAAGCAAAGCGTAGGCGGGGGAGAGAAACTTGTCTCAGGCGGGGTTCAATCTCCGTCTGAGATATACGCTCCGCTTTTGATGCGC
>CAJOPM010000068.1 GCA_905236225.1 uncultured Eubacterium sp. | reverse complement strand
GATGCGCACGGATTCGGACAGGAATTTGTCTGCTGAAGCAGACCCGAATCCGGCGCGCAAGACTCGCGAGCGAGTCTTGAATACTCATAATTTCCTACTAAAAAGGGCGGCATTTTTGCCGCCTTTTTGCTATAATAAGACATACTATTACTTAGGAGGTTATTATGGCAAAGGCACTTATAGCAATGAGCGGCGGCGTAGACAGTTCAGTATGCGCATATCTTATGAAAGAGCGCGGCTATGACTGCTGCGGCATTACAATGCGTTTGTATGATAGCAGCTCCTTCACTGGGGCTTTCAAAGAAAATACCTGCTGCGACGAAAGAGATATTGAGGATGCTATCAGGGTAACGAATCGTATAGGTATTCCTTATCAGACTATAGATTATACCGATAAATTCCAATCAGCTATAATTGATAATTTCGTAGAATCATATGAAATGGGCCAAACTCCTAATCCTTGTATCGAGTGCAATCGCAAAATGAAATTTGAAATGCTGCTTAACGAGGCTATATCACGAGGATGTGATAAGATTGCCACGGGGCACTACGCAAGAGTAGAATATGACAGCAGCAGCGGGCGATACATTTTAAAAAAGGCACTTGATCTAAACAAGGATCAAAGCTATGTGTTATACATGCTGACGCAAGAGCAGCTTTCTAAAATCGTCTTTCCCTTAGGAGAGATCAAAGATAAAGAGCTTACGCGTCAGATTGCCAGAGACAACTGGTTTGCCAATTCCGAAAAGAGTGACTCGCAGGATATATGTTTTATACCTGATGGAGACTACGCCTCCTTTATTGAAAAATACAGGGGCAAGCCTTTTGCCGAAGGAAATTTCGTAGATAGCAGCGGTAAAGTATTAGGGCGCCATCGCGGCATCATTCATTATACTATAGGACAGCGAAAGGGGCTTGGCATATCGTCATCTGCACCGCTTTATGTTACGGCAATAAGACCTGATACCAATGAAGTGGTATTATCGCATGGCGAGGGGTTGTTCTCAAATGTTTTAGAAGCTGAGAATATAAATCTTATCAGTGTTCCGGATTTATATACTCCAAAACGTATTAAGGCAAAGATAAGGTATCGACACAAAGAAGAAGATGCCAGCGCCATCCAGATTTCAGAAGATAAGATAAGAGTGACATTTGATAAGCCTCAGCGTGCAATTACTCCCGGTCAGGCAGTAGTTCTCTACGATGGAGATATCGTAGTCGGAGGCGGCACAATATGTTAACAAAAACGCCGGTGCATTTGCACCGGCGTTAATAAGATATATAGTATTTATCCCCTCTACCTTACATCTTCGTCAATCTTTTCTACCTTAAGGCAAATCATTGCGATAAGTCCTATAACAGCCATGATAGCCATAACCTTGTATGCTGTCATGTAGTTGAAGTTTGTTCCTACGATACCAACAACTGTGATACCGATACCTGTCATGATTGAGTTAAGAGGCTGAATAACTCTGAATGCGCTTCTAAAGTCATATCTACCCCAAATAGCTGATGTACACGATACCATCATGTTTGATGATCCACCAAGCATTACTGCAAGAAGCGGAAGTGATACATAGTGAAGTGCATGCACTCCTGTAAGGTTGAATACTACAGCGATAACAGCCATTGCGTTTACGAGGATACCTGCTGCCTTGGTTCCGAACTTAACGTCGAACCAACCTACGAATACTGAACCCGGGATAGCAACAACACCTGCGATACCAAGCATAGCAAAGATTTCATTCATCTGATATCCCTGCTCTGTAAACTTACCAACGAAGTTTGACATGATACCCATTGAAAGGAATCCTGTAACACCTACTGCAATCCAAAGAATCCACATACGGCCGGTAGCAAGGCACTTACCAACTGTCCACTTTGAAGTCTCAAGATATTTAAGGTTTTCTTCATGCTCTTTTTTAGCAGCTTCGAAATCGAAATCCTTGTCGTTATCCGGGAAGCATCCCTTCTCTTCCGGGAAGTCTCTTACGAATGCTAAAATTATAAGTCCAACTACAATTGCTATGATAGCAAGCATAATGTAGTAAGCTGATACACCACCTGTTCTTCCTACGATGTTTCCGCAGATAGTGGTTGTTGTAGCAGCTGAAAGAGGATAACCTGCTGTAAGGATACCCATAGCAGCTCCTCTCTTTCTCGGGAACCAGTTACCGATAACCTGTGCACTAAGAAGCATCGCGCAAGCGAGTGTCAAAGTATAGCATACAAGATATCCTACTGCGTAGATTGCTACTGAATGAGCATTTGACCAGATGAATGCAAATACACCTGTTAAAATCATACAAATAGCCCACATACGACCTGCACCTGCAAGTGTCATAAGTTTACCGAAGATGATTGAACCTATGATACCGCAAACTGTAGCTATACTAGACATAGCATAAAGTGCGTTGGTGTCAAGTCCCATCTCGCCGAATACGCCGATGGTGATGTTAAGTGAATCTGATGTAAGGGCTGAATATACATAACATGATACAAATGCCAATATAATAATGACAAATCCCTTAGCACCCAGATTCAGGGCACCTGTTTTTTTTGCTGTGTTTTCCATTTGATTAGATACCTTCCTTTCTCAAAAAAGCTCAAATAATAAAAATTTTATAAACTCTACGGTCATTATTATATTCACACTTGTCAAGGCTGTCAAGCAATTTGCACAAATTTGTTCACTTTATACACTTTTTTTCTGCCCTATTTGCATAATTTTACCTAAATTTTTATTAAAAAAATATAAATAAAAAATTAACAATCATTCTTGCATAAAAAATGATAGAATGACTAAAGCGAATATATCTCAGACGAGATGACCCCCGCCTCTAAGCAAAGCGTAGGTGGGGGAGAGAAACTTGTCTCAGGCGGGGTTCCCTAAAGGACTAGGAATGCTAAGCATTCCGTCGCAATCTCCGTCTGAGATATACGCTCCGCGAGGATGCGCAGGGATTTGCACATG
>CAJOPM010000067.1 GCA_905236225.1 uncultured Eubacterium sp. | reverse complement strand
TAGGGTAACCCCGACTGAGACCAGTTTGTTATAACCCCTACCTTCGCTACGCTTAGAGGAAGGGGTCTTATCCGACTGAGATAAAATTATGCTAAAGAAGCATCCGCATTTTCTTCCATACAAACTACTTCCTGTTGTAATATTCTACCGCCCCTCATCATAATAAGGTTGTTACCTTCCCTATATACAATGCTGTTTTTCCCATTATTTTTGGCAAAATACAAATTATCATCCGCAATTGATAATACCTGTTTATTATTACGAGACTCAGCAACGCCTACGCTTACTGTAACACTGCCTCCAAACTGCCAGTCATAAGATGCAATTTCCTCTCTGATACGATCAGCAATTACTATAGTATGCTTTAAAGACTTCTTTAACGCAACTATTACAAATTCTTCTCCACCGTATCTATAAGTTAAAAGAGCATCTGATTCATAGCTGAAAATTCTTCCTACTATTTCTAAAACTTCATCTCCTACCTGATGTCCGTACTTATCATTAATTTTCTTAAAATCATCTATATCCATAAATATTACGGAATACGGTATGGTTTTTTGCAGCAGTCTTACTCTTATTCTCTCAAAAGCTGTTCTTGAATAAGCCCCCGTAAGCGGGTCTTTAAGCCCTCTAAATGCTACATGGTTTGTAACAAGTATAGAAACAGCCACTATTAAAACAGCTAAAATTGCCACGAGGTTTCTTACCAAAACGCTCGCTTCTTGCTGATCCACTAACTCTACCTGGCTAAGGCTTTCAGCGCTTATTGAATCTGCCATATCTGCTGCTTCATAGTTATATTCCTGTGTAAATGCTTCATAATAAGTATCTAAATACTCATCTATATCTGTCAAAAAAGCTTCCGCTCCCTCAAGCGAGGTCTTATTAGCTGTAATATTTTTCTTTATATATGAGAGCGTCTGCGTTGCAATAATATATGTATCCGCATTGTTGCAATAACTTACAAAATAATCAACTTTTCTGGCGATCTGCGATATGTTGCAATCTTCATTTATTGAAAGCTTAGCATTAAGCGCAAGAAGCGGCACAGTATACTCTTTAATTATAGTATCATGATGAACAGAATCGATTACAACGCCGTCATTTATAAGATCATCTACACATTCCCTACTCTCAGTAAATTCGTCATTTTCAAACATGATTTGAGCTTTTATGAGGCTGTTAATTGCGCTATATTCATCATAATACTTACTATCTTCGTGCCCTTCTAAGAGTTTATCCGATAAAGCTATCTCATTTGCAGCCGAGCCTACATTTGCAGCTTTCAAATAATTAAGCGCTTGCAATCTTGTTATATACACTGCAAGCCTGTTATCCTGAAGCCCTACAATATCACATAAATCATATATTATATCCAGATACTTTTGCGCACCTGATGTATTATCTTTAGTTATTAAAAAAGACGCCCGTTGAGAATAGATTTCTGCAAGTAACTCGTTAGAATCCGCCTTTTTTGCAAAATACTCCGCTTTGGTGATTGCCTCAAGAAATTCTGCTGTGTCGCCAAGATTATTATAAATAATTGCAATCTTGTCATAGGCAACAGCTTTATCAGCGTTGCTTGTGTACCTATCTTCTGCAAATTCCTTAAATTTTGCTATACTTACCCCGGAATTAGAATCTCTCATCGTTTCTTGTTCAGATAAGTAATCCGCAAAGCTAATATGCTCTGCTCTTGAAAGCTGTATATCATACAGTCCCTTCACCAGCAATCCCGTTGCGACAATTACAATCATAAGGATTGCCACACAACGAATAACCTTTACGCGATTATGCATAAGCACATCACCTCCATAACCAACTCATCCCATAATCCCCTCAAATCTGGTACTAAAGTACCTGATTTGGTACCATTTTACTATCTTTTAGGTCAAAAAGCAATATCTTGCACTATTCTTCCCATAATACGCCGATTTGGCACATAATATTGAATAATTTACTTAAATTTTAATTATATATCTCTTGTATGCAACACACTAAACATTTATAATTATGATATGTATGATTGTACGGGGGGACAGTATGAATAAGAAATCTTCTTTAGTTATTATAGGTATTATTGCGGTTATTATAGCAGGGCTTGTTCCTAAGCTTATACCGCTTATTATCAGTAACGATTTATCTAATATGGTTTCGTGGATTATTGCTCTTGCAGCTACATTGGCAGGTCTTATAATCATTATAGCTGCCTGTGTATCCTACAAGCCATCTTCAGAAAACACTGCACCGGCTACACCGTCAGATACAGCCGCATCATCTAACACAGCTGAAGATGATGCAATTTCTGAGGATGCTACTACACCATCCGATACCGAAAGCGAATCCTATGACAACAATAATCCCGCAATGCAGACTGCAAGAATATCCGAGGGCATACAAAATATTGCTCTGATTGTAGACGAGCTTGCTGCCTCGATTGAAAAGACCGTAACCTTCATAGACGACGTAAACAATGTTGCCGAACAGATGGACAGCGCATTTACCGATATGCAGCAATCTGCAAAAGACAATTCCGACTATATGGAAGAAATCAGTCAAAAAGCTCTTCATGTGCGTCTATCTTCCCTCGATACAAAAAAAGAGGTAATGGATATGGCTACCAAAGTTGAGGAGTCTATGGCTGAAAAAATAGAAGCTTCTAAGGCAGTTCGCCAGATAGAAGATTTAACCAATGACATACTTGAAATTTCAGATCAGACTAATCTTCTTGCGCTCAATGCCTCAATCGAAGCGGCGCATGCAGGTGACTCAGGACGAGGATTTGCGGTTGTTGCCGATGAAATCACAAAGCTTGCAGACAGTACTTCAAAGACAGCTAAGCAGATTCAGGATATATCCAAGCTCGTTATAGACAAAGTTGACGAGCTGGCAGCAGAATCCAACAGAGTCATAGATTTTCTTAATTCAAAGACAACTTCAGGATATGACAAATTAGTAGAGACCAGCAATGACTATCAGAACGATTCAAAGATAATGTTTGATATGATGCAGGACTTTGCCGGAGCCATACTTTTGTTAGAAGAAAACATGTCCCAGATTATTGAATCACTCGCATCTATTACCGCAGACTCACAAAACTCCATACAACAAATATCCGTTGTATCTGAATCATCCTATGATGCACTCAGTCAGGTAAGCGAGCTTTCATCAAACTTCTAAAACAAAACACAGCGCACAAATGATAAATACCCTCCTTACCGGTTATCCGGTAAAGAGGGTACATATTTTTTATGATAATTTATCCATTATATATTGCATCTCAGCACCATCCTCAGGCGCATCATCTATAATCTCATGTTTACCATCTGAATACACTCTTCCAAGCTTTCTATTTTCACCTGTAACTTCCTTTTCTATTGTAAAATACGAAATTTCATCACGGCTTATAACATAAGTTATATATATTCTGATACAAAGGCCCGGCTTAATATTTGCTGTCGGAAGGTCTAGTCTTGCTATCATAAGATCTTCTGTCAGATTAAGATCCATTACAGAAAATTCATCCTTGCTATAGGGGCATTTAATATCTTTTGCTTTGAGGTACGGATCATTATAAATATTAAATAAAAGATCTTCTTTCTGTTCGCATATCTCATCAAAATACTCCTTGCCGCCTTCAAATAAAAACTTCGGCAAGAACTTAAGCTCTATACTCCTTCTGGTCACCTCGTGAAACTGTGCCAGCGTTAATTTAATTTGTTTGCCTTTGGGTGAAAAATCATTGACAAAGGCCTCTACTGCCGGCTTCTTAAATGTAATATTCTGCGTAAAAGCATTAACTACAATGCCATCCATACCCATTCTAAGCGCCATTCTGCAGCAGTCAATAAATGTCATATCAAGCATCATGGGAAAATTATTTTCCTTCGGAATCTGCTCTTTAGCAGTGTATACTCCAAAATATCTACCGCCTTGATTATTCTTAAGAATAGCCGGAAGGGGTTTTGCATCTTTCCCAAGCTCAAGCTTTTGACCGGGCTTTAATCCCTTTAGTTTATCCGCACTAAACTCTTTTGGAAACTGAGCCTGCATAAGTACTCTTGCCTTCGAAATCATAGGCACTATCTTATGCATCACTTCTTTATCTTTTTCTTTTGAAAACTTATCAAGCAAACTCTCAAGCTCTTGGTTTGCTCCCTGTATTAATTGGTTCTGAGGCATAACATTCTCCTTTTATCATCATAGACCAAGCAGATTTATAAGCATAATCCACGCAAGGCCGTAATATGTAACAACAGCAACAAGATCATTAACAGTCGTAATAAGCGGGCCGGATGCAACAGCAGGATCTACATGAATCTTGTTGAAAAACATCGGAATAATAGTTCCCATAAAACTGGCTATTACTATAGCTGCAAAGAGTGCTATGCCTATACATCCTGAAATTGCATATCCCATAGCCATTCCATATCCCTTTGCAAACGCTATGTATAATCCCGATACGACAAATGCAACCGCTCCTAAGAGTGCACCGTTTACAAGTCCGACTTTTACTTCTTTTAGTACGAATCCAACCTTCTCCCTAACCGAAAGTTCTTCGTCCATAAGTACTCTAATGGTAACACCAAGTGACTGTGTACCGACATTACCTGCCATATCAAGAATCATAGATTGAAACGCCATTACAATTGTAATCTG
>CAJOPM010000066.1 GCA_905236225.1 uncultured Eubacterium sp. | reverse complement strand
GCAGTTTGACATAGAAAAGGAATAGTATAAAATACCAATGAATTACAAGACATCAAATAATATAAGAACAATAATCGGAATAATCGTCCGGGGTGCAGCATTTTTTATGTTCCCGGCGATTTTTTCGTCCGCATTTTCAGGACTTAAGTATATATGTACACAGGTAGGCGCAGGACAGATGATAGAGCTTACAACTTTTTTGGTAACGCTTATTGCGCTGATTGCCTTTACAACAATATTTGGAAGATTCTTTTGCGGATTCTTCTGCGCATTTGGTACATATTCGGATTTCCTTTACACAATAGCCACATTTGTGAGAAAATCCTTTAGAAAGAAATTTAAGATTAAGAAAGAGATTATTTCTTTACCTAAGAAGCTTTCGAATATTTTTAGATATGGAAAGTACGTTGTATTAGTGGTAGTGTTGGCTATGTGTGTGTTGCAAAAGACAGACGATATAGCACGCCTTAGTCCATGGGTGCCGTTTTCCAGATTGCAATCGCTTATGCCTCTTGGGACAGAAGGCAGTATTATAAATGTGATACTATTAGTGCTAATCTCGATAGGTATGCTGTTTGTACCCAGATTTTTTTGCAGATTCCTATGCCCGCTTGGAGCAATATTTGCCCTGTTACCGCATCTTCCCATATCGGTTTTGACAAGAGATAAATCTTCATGTGCTAAGGGATGCTCACTGTGTGAGAAAAATTGTCCGGCAGAGCTTACTCTTGCAGACAAAAACAGTGAAGAAAGAGTCAATATGGGAGAATGTTTTTCCTGTGGCAAGTGTGTGTATAAATGCCCTAAACAAAATGCATCTGCGACAATTAACAAAGCAGGAATCAAGGGATATATACTTATGATTGTTAAAGCGCTGATTTTGTTTGCGCTGTGCTATTATTTAGAAATAAGAGGTTGATTTGGTGTGAAAAAAATAATTAGAATAGCGGCCATATTAGTTATGACTTCTGTTATGGCCGGATGTTCCGATAGTAAAGATACAGTATCAGATAATGTTTCTGATTCGACTGAGTATAATGAGGGGCAAAGCATATTAGAAACCACCCAAAATTCAGATGGTTCGTATACAAAAGAAGTATTTGCAATGGATACTTATATGACGCTTAGCGCAAGCGGTGATGCGGCGCAAGAGGCGCTTGATGCTGCGGCTGAAGAGATTATAAGGCTTGATAATTTGTTTTCTACGAATATAGCAAGCAGTGATATTGCAAAGGTTAATGAAGAAGGCGGCGGCACAGTTTCAGAAGAGACAGCATATTTAATTGAAAAGTCGATAGAGTTTTACAATCAGACAAATGGGGTGTATGATATCACTATATATCCTTTGGTAAGAGAATGGGGATTTACTACCGAAGAATATCATGTGCCATCAGATGATACCATCAGTAAGCTTATGAATCTTGTGGGGACAGATATGATGCACCTCGATGAGGAAAGCTATGAGGTAACATTTGATAAAGAAGGTATGATGATAGATTTAGGCACCATAGCTAAGGGCTATACATCTCAGAAAATCATGGATATTTTCAAGGAGTATGGATTAAGCAGCGGATTGGTTAGCTTGGGAGGCAATGTGCAGGTATTAGGTACCAAGGAAGATGGCTCAAGGTGGAAAATCGCGATCCAAAATCCTGATAACGACTTAGATGGCTCTGAAGATTTCCTTGGTGTTGTAGAGGTAGAGGATGTTGCAGTTACTACTGCCGGAGGATATGAAAGATACTTTGAACAAGACGGCGTAATATACCGCCATATATTTGATACGTCAACCGGATGCCCAACAACGAGTTCGCTTAAATCCGTTACTGTTATTGCACAAGACGGTACGGATGCGGATGGATACGATACTCCTCTTTTTATTATGGACAAGGATGGAGCAATTGAATTTTATAAAGAGCACGCTGATCAGTTTGAAATGATTTTGATGGACGAAGATGATGTAGTATATGTAACAGAAGGAATCTCAGATTATTTCACATCCGACTACGAGACGCAGATAATAAGTAAATAAAGATATGCCAAACGGATTTTTACCAATAAATAAAAAAGAGATGCAGCTTGATAAGATAGATAGACCGGATTTCGTATATGTATCGGGAGACGCATATGTAGATCATCCGTCATTTGGAACGGCTATTATATCAAGAGTATTACAGCTTCATGGATTTAGTGTCTGTATTTTGGCCCAGCCTGATTTTCACAATGAAAATTCAATCACCGAGTTTGGTGAACCAAGGCTGGGCTTTTTGGTTTCTTCAGGAAATATGGATTCTATGGTAAATCATTATACGGTGGCCAAAAAAAGACGTAAAGCGGATGCATACAGTCCTGCGGGTAAGATCGGCTACAGGCCTGATAGAGCTGTAATAGTCTACTGTAATATGATACGTAAAAAATACAAAAAGACGCCTATAATTATAGGAGGACTTGAGGCTTCGCTTAGAAGACTTGCACACTATGATTATTGGTCAGACAGTATCAGACGCTCCATATTATTGGATTCAGGGGCAGACATAATATCCTACGGGATGGGTGAGCGGAGCATAGTTGAGATTGCGCAGGCACTAGACTCAGGTCTTAGGGTAGATGAGATTACTTATATAGACGGAACAGTCATAAAGACAAGAGATGAGTCTTCTATATATGATGCTATAAGGTTGCCTGATTATGAAGAAGTCAAATTAAGCAAAAAAGTTTATGCAAAAAGCTTTGCTATCCAGTATGAAAACACTGATGCCTATAGCGCTAAAAGACTATATGAGACCTATGATAACAGCTTGTTTGTGGTGCAGAACCCACCTTCAAAGCCGCTTGATAAGATTGAGATGGATGATGTCTATGCTTTGCCGTATATGAGAAGAGCGCATCCGATTTACGACAAAGAAGGGATACCTGCAATATCCGAAATTAAGTTTTCAATAACATCTAATAGAGGTTGTTTTGGCGCATGTAATTTTTGTGCACTAAATTTTCATCAGGGGAGAATTATACAGTCGAGAAGTAAAGAATCTATTATAGAAGAAGCTAAGAAGATAATTTCCGACAAGGATTTTAAAGGATATATCCATGATGTGGGAGGACCTACAGCTGATTTTATGAGGCCGGCATGTGATAAACAGCTGAAGTTTGGAGCATGTAAGAACAAACAGTGCTTATATCCTAAGCCTTGTAAAAATTTAATTGCAGATCACAGTGAATATATAGAAGTGCTGAGGGCGCTTAGAGCACTTCCGAAAGTAAAAAAAGTGTTTATCAGGTCAGGAATCAGGTATGATTATGTGCTTGCAGACAAAAATAGTGATTTTTTGACAGAACTGTGCAAATACCACATCAGTGGACAGCTTAGGGTTGCACCTGAACATGTATCTGATAAAGTGCTTGATCTTATGGGGAAACCATCATTTGATGTATATAAAAAATTTGCCTCAAAGTTCAAATTGATTAATGAGAAAATAAAAAAAGAGCAGTATCTGGTGCCCTATCTTATGTCTTCGCATCCGGGGGCGAATTTAGAGGATGCAATAAAGATGGCGCTTTATCTAAAAAGCATACATCATACTCCGCAGCAGGTACAGGATTTTTATCCAACACCGGGGACGGTATCAACTTGTATGTATTATACAGGATATAATCCGCTTACTATGCAAAAGGTATATGTGGCGAAGAATCCACATGAAAAGGCTATGCAAAGGGCTTTGATGCAGTATAGCAAGCCTGAGAACAGAAAGCTTGTAGAAGAAGCATTAAGGCTGTGTCACAGAGAGGATTTGCTTTTTGCGTTGCTTAATAAGAAAAAAGATAAACCGCGCAATGTTAATAAGGCAAAAATAAAGAAAAATAAGAGGAAAAAGAAATGATTAATACAAACTGGGCTCAAACGGTCGCCGATTATATGATAAAGATATATGACAGAATGCTTACTACGGCATCAGGCGGAAACATTTCCGTCAAGGATGATGAGGGGAGAATTTGGATTACACCCGGGGGTACAGATAAGGGCATTATGAGAGCCGAAGATATTGTTTTGGTAGATAGAACCGGGCAGGTGATTAAGGGAGGAAAACCGTCAAGTGAGCTTGCATTTCACAAAATGATATATGAGACAAGAAGCGATATAAGAGCGATTATTCATGCTCATAGTCCGGGAATCATAGCTTTTAGCGCAATCAGAAAGATCCCGCAGCTTAACACATTTGAAGCATCATATAATGTATGCGGCAGTGTACTTATGGCTCCTTATGAGTTGACCGGAACCAAAGAACTTGGAGAGAACATTGCAGCATGTTTTGGAAACGGAGCAGACAGTGTGGTTCTTGAAAATCATGGCGTCGTTAGCGCGGCTGCGTCTATAGAAGATACATTTAATCAATTTTTAGCGCTTGAAATAACAGCGCAAATTCAGATTAATGCAGCAAGATTAGGCGATATTAAAATTTGCAACTCTTTAATCAGAAGCAATGCCAAGCATATAAAGAGCATAGAAATATCAGATGAGCTCTTATCATTCTATAACAGGGGAATAAAAAGAGGACTTTTATCTGAGGTGTTCGGTTTAATCAGTTGCAACAAGGGGAATGAGTATATTGGATGCAACAGCCATAAAAAGCTTCATATGGCTATTTACAATAAACATATGCATTTTAATGCTGTTATCAGTGCAATGCCGCCGGCTCTTATGGCTTTTGCAATATCAAATGAGCGATATAATACGAGACTAATTCCGGAAAGCTATATGGTACTTCAAGATGTTGGCACATTTGAATACGAAGATGTGATAAATAATGTAGAGGATTTTGCAAACAGCATCACTAGGCTGGATACTATTATTATTGTCAAAAATTACGGTGTTATTGCGTTGGGTGAGAATCTGACGCAGGCATTTGACAGATTAGAAGTTGCAGAGTTTTCAGCAAGGGCACTTTTAGATGCCTCGTCAATAGGTAAACCTGTTAAGATAAGCGATCAGGAAATAGATAGATTAAAATGCCGTTTTCACATTCGTTAAATGTGAAAACGGCGAGAAAGCTCTGCGTTAGAACGTGCGCCTCCGATTACAACTGTACCAAGGAACAGCAAAGCTGAGGCGATAATCGGAATGACACAGCTTTGGATGACGCTAGCTATATTTTGAAAATATAGTATCAATGGCAGGAAACTTACAGCAAGTATCATAAGTTCCATAGGGATATAGTCCTGGTAGTGCTTTCTGTGTGTCAGGATTAATATAAGTAAAATGACATCCATAGCCACTATACCGCCCGGCAGCACAAAGCTTAAAGACCAACCGCGGTATCCTATCGCATAATCAATTCCTATTACAAAAACCACTGCCCATAATACATGATTTGCCATTTTGAGCTTAAGACCTATTGCCCTGTTTATTGTAAATATAATTGTTATAAGCGCATATAAAAAGGCAAATCCTGTAATTGCAGACCACATAATTTTAGAATCTGTCTTAATATTAATGTATATAAGCAAGGCTTCCGTAATGGCTGCTAAAAATATATATAGTCTTAGCGCTAAATTAATCTTTTTTTGCACAGCCCTAATGTTGGGGTAGACGTTTTTGGTTACTTCTCCCTCAATGGGCTCTAATATTTGATTGCATAGAGGACAAACCATAGTTTCGTCCGTGATAGTCACATTACATCTAACACATTTAGCCATAATATACACCGTTACTTTCTATTGTTACATCGATGCCTTCTCTGGATAATTTCCTGAAAAATTCCCTTTGAATAGACGTATCTTCCAAGACAGAACTAAATGTTACCGAAAGATATTCGTCATAGGATGCGATGCTTGCCTTTATATCTTGTCCATATGATCTCGATAGAAAACAGTAGTAGTCCTTTACGTATTGTTTGTATGGAGCCTTGATATCGATGGTTCCTATGTTTGTAACAGTTGTTGTGTTTTTTCGTGCCGCTCCTTTGTAAAAAGCCTTAATACCCATACGCTTGAATATTAAAGGAATGGTTCTAAGAACAAATATTTTTTCATTGCCAACTGTAAAAGAAAATACCTTTTCAAGGTTGTCTTTAGTTATCTGTGCTCTAAGGGATTCTTTTATTTCTTTGATGATATCCTCAAAATGATATTCCTGTTCTTTTAGAGGATGAAACTTTGCAGATACCATGACAAAGAAATTTTTGGTTGTATCTGAATTAAAATATGGTCTTAAATCTACCGGAACTCCCACTGTTATCGGCTGACGGGACGAGCCTTTATGAAGGGCACCTCTATATATTCCGAATACGACAAGGGCAACGATAAATTCATTTAATGTAGCATCATATTTCTTAGAAGCAGCCTTAATGTCGGAAATTTTCATTTTGCCTCGTATGATACCCATTTGGTGATCTTTAAGGTATGTACCTTTTATGAGGTAGGCTGTTTCGGATTTGTAGGCCATAAAATTGTAGTTGCGATAATTTTTTTCAAAACTATCCTCTATATTAAGTGATGTCTCGCTGGATAATTGCTGTTTTGAGCCTTCAACCAGTTCGGGATGGGCATATCCTAAATATTGATAAACCAGTTCTCTAAGAAAATTCCTGGCTCCGCTTCCGTCGGTCAGGACATGAAAAACTTCGAGATTAATTCTGCAGTCATAGTAAGATACGCGAAACAGATAGTCTCTGTTGGCATTAGGTGCAAAATACTGACATGGAAATGTATGCTCTTCACTTACCGGAGGATAGGGTTTAGAGTTTTCTTCAAAATAATACCAGAACATTCCCTGACGAAGTACGGAGTTAAAGTTCTGAAACCAGGGAAGCAGCTTGTTGATGGCAAGATCTAAGTATTTTGCAACAATCGGTTCACTAAGAACAACGCACATCCTATAAACATTAGTCATATGCTCGCCGGCTATTACAGGGAAAAGATGAGCAGTATTATCAAGCCTGTCCCATTTGGGAAGTTCAACAGGCTCTGAATTGGTGTAAGAAGATTTGTTATCTGCATTGCCCAGTTTTTGCTTGAGCTTTTCCTCTTTGATGCGATATTTTTCTTGTTGCTTTTCGGCTTTTATATGAAGTTTTTGCTGCTTTTTGTCGGCTTTAATGTGAAGCCTGTCTATTTTTTTTTGTATATCGCTCATAATTAATTCTCTATAAATGTAAAAATTCTTTTTGAGATTCCACTTCTTCGGGAAGCTCGTCATAATTCTTAAGAATCTTATTTTCAATCATCTCAAGAGCATGTATTTTGGATGCTTGCTTGCTGCGCCAATGTTCGATCAAAGATTGATACTGAGGATTAACGGCAAGCGAGTCTCTGTATTCTTTTGAAAAAGTACAGTATTTAAACATAATCTCTCTTGAAACTCGATTAAGCCTGGGCTGCCCTTGAGATTCATTTTTAATATATAACATGTAGTCTGAAATGAATATGTTTTTATAGTTGTTCTTGTTTTTGGCAAGAGCGTTTTTGACCTTCTCTTTAACATCGGATGTAAGAGAACGGTTCTTACGGTAAAATTGCAAATAGTTACAGTATTCGGCCGTAAGGGAAGGGTCAGTTATATCATTCCAGTGTACGCCTTGAATTCGTTTGCACATCTCCCAATGATAATCGCCGCATATTTTGGTGATTGTATTATTAAGATCGCCGGTATGGAACATAGATAAAATAATACGTGCCGGAGTAGAACGTTTGCGCCCTTCTATCTCCTGCCACAAAGATCCGTTCGAGCCAACGTTGGGCATAAGTATTACATATGGTAAAATCTCTTCGTCATACATAAACCTTGCAAGATCATAATCTTGATTTGATATCATTGTAGTGCGATAGAATATTGAGTAATCAATTTTCTTAAGTTCGTCTATTGCCGAATGGATTTTATGCGGTGTCATATGACAACTGCCTAAGGGACGAAGTACGGCTTCTTTAAAGAATACCGGGACATAAGTTAAAATGCTGCCATAGGTAATCTTGTTGGCAAGTGAAACTAAATTATTAAGCTCGAAGCTGACCTTGCGAGACGAATCTTCTAAAAAGTCTTCCATTTCGTCTTCATCAATATTTCCTGAGCGGTACTGCTCATTAAGATATGCAGGCCAATCCTGATCGAATTCATTCTTAGATGGCTCGACCTCTTCTTCATATATCATAGTAAGCCACTCGTAGGCAGGAAGAACCTTACACATACTGTCACGTTTAGAGGTGACAAGCAGCTTATAAAGCATAGTAGTATTTTCTTCTCCTGCAAGTTCTTCGTCAATAAAACCGAAATAGAAGAACATCATAACCTCTGATGGGACATCGTCATCTTCTATACTTGCAAAAAAAGCAAGTTCATATATTTCAAAGAAATATTTGGTTATTTCGCGGCGCAACGCTCTCATCTCGTCAGAGGTATCAAGTTTATTGGAAGAGGCCTTAAATTTTTCTATAAGAGAAGTAAACTCTGTAGCGGTTTTATTATCAACCTGCGCATATGAAAGAATGATGTTTAGAGCCCCGCTGATAGAAGGCAAATCGTCTGAGCCTGAATCCAGGGCATTTTTTCTTTGAGCCTCGTCGCTTCTTGATTTTATCGAGTGATACTCTGTTCTGAATGCAGAGGTTAGTTCTCTGGCATCTCTAAGATATGCCAAAGAGGAATCTATTCCTTCTTGTATTTGTCTGGCCATCTGAGCTCCGACCATATTAGTGCCTATACAAAAGCTGATATCTGCGCTGTAATAGTGCTTTTTTAAGAGAGCATCGTTGCGTAAATAAGCACGGCAATAATCATACATCCATCTGGTTAGAATGGCAGGTTTTTGCGGCATAGCCAGTTCGCTTATTTCGTCAAAATCCTTTGGAACCTCAAACAAGTCAGTACAACGGTTTACGTAATCTTCATAAGCATTGTGAACCTTATGATAATAATCGGTTCCTTTTCTGTATAGATTTGCAGTCATATCAAGCAGAGAGTTGATGCAGCTTGCATTGGCTGAAGTGATAATGGGAGCGATGTTAGGGTTATTTCTGATAATACTGACAATGTCATCGGTTTGCTGATAGTCATAGCTGTACAGCATGCAATCAGTTTCTGCAACGTAATCATACGTATAACTTTTGCCGGGAAGATGCGTAGCGCCAAGCATAG
>CAJOPM010000065.1 GCA_905236225.1 uncultured Eubacterium sp. | reverse complement strand
GTGTAAGACATTGAGTTACGTCATATCGTAGCCAACGCAGTAGTGGTTGAAGCAGGAAGCTCGGCTACTTGTAACCGAGTAGTTCACGCTTGAAGATGAAGATAGCGATTCATTCTTAGTAGACGAAGACGGAACCGTATATGAAGCTAAAGATGTCGATGAAAGCGCAGCTAAAGATATGGTATCTGATACTGTTTTAGGAACAGGCGAAAACTAAACCAAATATTACTTAGGGGGATGGAGTAATCCATCCCCCTATTATGTCCTGTATCTGCATCAGGCTGATTAGTTTATAGCCCCCTTAAATACTCACTCTTATAGGAATTATTATTTTTTATTTTTTCAATCTGCGAGAGCATCTTATCAATATCTGCATTTAGCGTTCCCTTTAACGAGATATAGTTTGAAGCATGATTTGCTCTAAAAATCGTTCCATCTGAATCAATATTCTTAAGGAAAAGCTCCATCTCATATGCTACATCTTCCGGCGATAGCAGTTTGAGTCTGCCCTCTTTAATATCTTTATAAATCCTCGCATCCTTATCTATCATCAGAGTTAAAAAACCCACATATTCCGGTTTAATTTTGGATATCAGCTGCGCTGATTTTACGGCGTGACTTTCAAGAAACTCATATCCCCCAAGCCCTGATATTAATGTTATCGATGTCTTTATACCTGCTTCTTTTAGCTTAAGCGCTGCTGATACAATCTCATTTGAAGTAGCATCTTTATTAATATATTCAAGCACATTATCATCGCCGGATTCCGCTCCCATATACACCATATCAAGACCGGCCGCATTTAGCTCCTTTAGTTCATCTATAGATTTATATAACACATCCCTGGGCGCACCATATGCCGTGACCCTTTGGGCATATGGAAAAAGTTCCTTAATCCATTCGAGTATGGTAAGCAGTTTGTCCGTTGGAATAATAACAGCATCACCATCAGCAAGAAATATTCGCAGTCTTTGATTTGCATAAAGCGATGCCATCTCTTCAAAGTCCATGCGAATATCATCCATATTTCGTATGCTAAACTGCTTGCCCCTATACATTGTACAAAATGTGCAGTTGTTGTGTGCGCATCCTATTGTAATCTGAAATATAAGACTGCGTGCTTCGCTTGGCGGTCTATAGACAATTCCTTCATAATTCATAAATAAAATCCTTTCGGTTTCGTAAAATATAATTATTTAAGATATATATTTAAATCTACAGCTGCATCAATTCCGTCAATTTTTCCCTCACTTGTATACTGCCATATATCATAATCATAAGGACTTTGTGGCATATCTTCATAATCAGCATACCAGAAATCATAGGATGCAAGCTGCTTCATATCAAGCTGATATGCCTCCCATAGCATATTTGCATATATCATAGGTTCATATCCAGCTTCCTTAATGCGCTCGCAAAAAGCTGCAGCATTAGCAGTAAACTGCTCCTTTGTCACCTCATCCGTCCTTGCCTTGGCATCTTGTATTGTCTCAGGATCATATACGATAGGCATAGTGATATTAAATCCCTCAATCATATCAAGCACAAACTCAGCTTCCTCTACTGCCTCTTCTTCACTAATTGCCTGTGAAAAGAAGTATACGCCTGTATCAATGCCGGCCTTTAGTGCACCTGATAAATTTTCCTTAAATTTGTCATCAACATTAAGCGTTCCCTGCTCATAGCCTCTATATCCGGCTCTGATAAAAGCAAAATCGATTCCTTGCCCGGCTACTTTTTCCCAATCAATATCACCCTGATAATATGACACATCAACGCCAATCATCGTATCTAGAGACTCATCATTATAGGTCATATACTGCCCATCAAGCTCGAAAAGTTCCTTATCAAAGGTGCATCTGGCTGCGCCCTCTTCAATTGTTATCGTATACTCATTATTAAACACATCACGAAACGTAAATTCCTCACTGCTTTGAACAATTTCTTTTTCGTTTTCTTCGTCATCGGCAACTTCTTTATTACCGCATGCTGTAAGCATCAGCGATGCGCAGATAGTAATTAATAGAATTTTTCGTATCATAATGTATCCTAACTCTCCATATTTTTTGATACCATCTTGTAACATAAAGCTTTTATGTAATCAAGCGGATAATCGAACACCTTAAACGCCGCCAACAGTATACTAAGTCCGATAGCTATAAGCACATATACTATCTTACCTTCTCTTCCAT
>CAJOPM010000064.1 GCA_905236225.1 uncultured Eubacterium sp. | reverse complement strand
GATGATATAGATAGAGCGGGCAAGGTGCTGGTGTCGCTGGTTGACGATATTTTAGACTATACCAAGTATACATCCGGCAAACTGGAACTTCATAATGTTGAATATGATATCGCATCTTTAATTAACGACTGCATAATCAGAGTAGAAAAAAGTGCACAAGATAAAGGTCTTAAGTTAGAAGTTACAGCTCAAGATACAATACCGTCAAGACTTAAGGGAGACGCAGTAAGAATCGAACAGATTCTTATGAACTTCCTTACGAACTCGGTTAAATATACTATGAAGGGCGGTATTTATTTTGATGCTAAATTTGAAAAAATTTCAGAAGACGAAATCAATCTTATGATATCCGTTGAAGATACAGGGGTTGGAGTTTCTCAGGCTGATATTGATGTAATATTTATGCCGTTCGAAAAGCTTGGTGATGTTGATAATCGCCATATAGAAGGCGCCGGATTGGGATTGTCAATAACAAGAATATTGGTTGAGAATATGGGCGGAACTATCGAAATGTCCGGCGAAGTCGGAGTCGGAACATGTTTTAAGGTTTCATTGCCTCAAAAAATTATAGACGCTGCTCCGATAGGAGATCTTGAAGCTCACAGAACAGAAAAGAAAAAACATCAAAAGATGAACAGCCATTTTGTTGCGCCCGAAGCTAAAATCCTGGTTGTTGATGATAACGAGATGAACCTTGTAGTATTTAAAGGTCTTCTTAAAAATACCAACATGCAAATAGATATCGCAAACGGAGGCAGATGCGGTGTTGAGATGTCTATGAATACCAGATACGACATTATTTTCATGGATCATATGATGCCTGAGATTGATGGAATAACAGCGCTTGGAATGATAAGAAATGATAATGCTAACCCAAACGCTATGACGCCGATAGTTGCTCTTACGGCAAATGCAGTAGAAGGCGCCGACAAAATGTATATTGAAAAGGGATTTGTGGCATATTTGTCAAAACCCGTAACAAGCGATGAACTTGAGAGAGTTGCGCTTTTACTGTTGCCTGAAGATATGGTTTCGGTTATAGATGATGAAGATGTTTCCGATTTAGATGATATTATAGATGAAGATAAAGAAGTCAAAGAAACAAAACATAGCTATGACTATCCGGATTGGATGGATGTAGATGCAGCAATAAGCTTTTGCGGAGATGAAAGCTTGCTTATAATGACTATTAAAATGCTCGCAAACGGGGCTATGGATGTATGTGCGCAGCTTCAGGAATTTATTGAGAATAAGGATGTATCAAACTTTACGACGAAGGTTCATGGCATGAAGAGCACATTAAAGCTGGTAGGAGCATTTGCACAATCCGAAAAAGCCATGGCACTCGAAATGGCAGGTAAAGAAAATAATATTGAATATATTAATGAAAATTATGAAGAATTTTTAGAGATATATAAAGATACTGCGTTTGAACTTGCAAAGGTAATAGGACAAGAGGCTGATAAGGAAAAACCGCTGATAGATAAATCGATGCTTCTTGATGCATATCAATCCTTAGCTGAATTTGCGCAGGATATGGAATATGACTTAATTGAAATGGTACTCTCATCAATAGATGATTACAGTATTATACAGCAGGAAGAAGGAAGAGTTGAAGAAATTAAGAAGAATTTTAAGAAACTCTATTATGAACAGATAGAAAAGATCGCATTAGAAGGTGCAAGGGCGCTTTCACAAATGTAAAGCATACGGCCTCATATAAAAGATGCAGGTGCGCAAAAGGCGGCGCACTTGCACACAAGGCCAGCGTCCCCAAAAAAGACTTTCAAAAAAATGAAAAATATTCTTGACAGCCACATTTATAGATGCTATTATATTCTAGCTATTAAATAGATGGGAACAGAGGGTTCTTTTTTTTTGGAAAAATTTACCGCACATTCCCGATTATTAAGTTTAAGATAAAGTGAGGTGGAAGTTTTGCGAACAAAGATTACATTAGAGTGTACCGAGTGCAAGCAGCGCAACTACGATACTACAAAGAACAAGAAAAACCAGCCGGACAGGATGGAGATTAAGAAATACTGCAGATTCTGCCGCAAGCATACGATTCATAAAGAGACGAAGTAGAGGTGGATATATATGAGCGAAGCTGAAAGCTTAAAGACCAAAGATTCAAAGGAGCCAAGAGGCAAGTGGTTCGAAGGTCTCAAAGGTGAGTTTGGAAAGATTACATGGTTATCAAGCCAGGATGTTGTTAAGCAGACTGTAGCGGTTGTTATTGTTTCTGCAATTACAGGCTTTATCATAGCTATTCTTGACAGATTCATTCAGTACGGCATCGATTTTCTCACCGGTTTAGGAGGCTGATATGTCAGATACGTCAAATATGTCAGGTGCCTGCTGGTATGTCGTACATACATACTCGGGATACGAGAACAAAGTTAAGGTCAATATAGAAAAGACTATTGAGAACAGACAGCTGCAGGATCAGATAATAGAAGTAAGAGTTCCTATGCAGGATGTTGTCGAACTTAAGAACGGTGTCAGAAAGCACGTTCAAAAGAAGATGTTCCCGGGATATGTACTCGTTAATATGATTATGAATGACGAGACTTGGTATGTTGTTAGAAATACCAGAGGAGTGACCGGATTTGTAGGTCCGGGATCCAAACCGGTACCACTGACAATAGATGAGATGCGTTCGCTTGGTCTTTATGATGGACCACTTGGACAGCAAAAGTTACCGGAGAAGCTTAGAGTTGATTTCGCTGAAGGGGATTCAATCATGGTTACTGATGGCCCGTGGAAAGATACTCAAGGTGTCATTACAGCGATGAACTTTTCTAAGCAGACCGTCACTATCAATGTGGAAATGTTCGGCAGGGAGACACCTGTTGAAATCAGTTTCACAGATGTAGTCAAAACGTTTTAGATTTGTATAGTAAGAGGCAATTGCATTTTAGGAGGATAAAATGGCTAAGAAAGTAGAAGGATACATCAAACTGCAGATACCTGCAGGAAAAGCTACACCGGCACCCCCGGTTGGACCGGCTTTGGGTCAGCATGGTGTAAATATAGTAGAGTTTACAAAGCAGTTTAATGCCAGAACAGCAGACCAGGGAGATCTTATTATCCCGGTTGTTATCACGGTTTACGCTGACAGAAGTTTTAGTTTCATTACTAAGACACCGCCGGCACCGGTTCTTATTAAGAAAGCTTGTAACATTCAGTCAGGTTCAGGCGAGCCAAACAGAAATAAGGTTGCAACATTATCAAAAGAAAAATGCAAGGAAATTGCAGAGCTTAAGATGCCCGATCTTAATGCAGGTTCACTCGAGGCAGCAATGAGCATGATTGCAGGAACTGCAAGAAGTATGGGTGTAGAAGTAGAAGAGTAATCGCAAGCGATTATAATAATAGTGGGAGGCACAATAGCCGCTACATACCACAGGAGGTAAATCATGAAAAGAGGAAAGAAATATTTAGACAATGCCAAGAAGGTTGAGAGAGGTAAACTCTATGAAACCGCAGAGGCAATCAAACTTGTCAAAGAGACAGCTGTAGCAGGTTTTGATGAGACTATAGAAGTTCATATCAGAACAGGATGTGACGGACGTCACGCAGAGCAGCAGATTAGAGGAGCAGTTGTGCTTCCTCATGGAACAGGTAAGACTACAAAAGTGTTAGTATTTGCTAAGGATGCCAAGCTTGATGAAGCGCAGGCAGCAGGTGCTGATTTCGTTGGAGGAGAGGAGCTTATTCCTAAGATTCAAAACGATGGATGGCTCGATTTTGATGTAGTAGTAGCTACACCGGATATGATGGGCGTTGTTGGTCGTCTTGGACGTGTACTTGGACCTAAGGGTCTTATGCCTAATCCAAAAGCAGGAACAGTTACCATGGATGTTGAGAAAGCTGTTAAAGACATTAAAGCCGGTAAGATTGAGTACAGACTTGATAAGTCAAATATCATTCATGTACCGATTGGAAAAGCTTCTTTCTCAGAAGAACAGCTTAGCGAGAACTTCAACACACTTATGGGTGTTGTAGCAAAGGCAAGACCAAGTTCTCTTAAAGGTACATACCTTAAGACAGTAGCCATCACTTCAACGATGGGACCTGGAATCAAGGTTGCTACTAACCAGTTTGCATAAAAATAAATAATAAGCCATAGACAGCAGGTGTCTTAAAGACATAACTGTATTGCAGACCTGCCGAGGTTTTTATCAGGGATATATATGCCCCTTTTGCGCCTCGGTACTATGCAAAAGGGGCTTTTATTATATAAGAATTATTTATGAGAATTCTTAACACATTGACACATAATAATTAAGGAGGAAAACATGGCAAAAGTAGAATTAAAACAGCCGATTGTCGATGAAATCTCCGCACGCATTAAAGACGCACAGTCTGTGGTGTTAGTAGATTCCTGCGGACTTACAGTTGCTGAGGATACAGTACTTCGTAAGCAGCTTAGAGAGGCCGGAGTTACTTTCAAGGTATACAAGAATACTTTGATGAGACGTGCGTTTGAGGGAACTGACTACGAAGAGATGACAGAGTACCTCAAAGGATTTACTGCTATGGCAGTATCTGACAGTGATGCAACGGCACCGGCCAGAATATTAGCTAAATTCGCTAAGGATGCTGATGCACTTGAGTTAAAATGCGGCATAGTAGAAGGAGTTTTCTATGATGCATCAGGTATAGGAACGATTGCAAGCATTCCGTCAAGAGAGGAACTTTTATCAAAGCTCCTTGGAAGCATTCAGTCACCTATCACCAATTTTGCAAGAGTTATGCAACAGCTTGCTGACAAAGGCGGCGCAGCTGCAGCAGCTTCCGATGATGCAGCACAAGATCAGAGTGCACCGGAAGAAGCAGCAGAGCCGGCAACTGAGGAGCCTGCAGAGGCGGCAGCTGAAGAAGAAACAAAAACAGAAGAATAATTTTTATTATAGGAGGATAATAAAATGGCAAAGTTATCAACAGAAGAAATTATTGATGCAATAAAGGAACTTAGTGTTCTTGAGCTTAACGAGCTTGTAAAGGCTTGCGAGGAAGAGTTTGGAGTATCTGCAGCAGCAGGTGTTGTTGTAGCAGCAGCAGGTGCTGATGGAGCAGCAGGCGGAGACGAGAAGTCAGAGTTTGACGTAGAGCTTACTGAAGTAGGACCTAACAAGGTTAAGGTTATCAAGGTAGTACGTGAGGTTACAGGCCTTGGACTTAAGGAAGCTAAGGAAGTTGTAGACAACGCTCCTAAGAACGTTAAAGAAGGCGTAGAGAAGGCTGAGGCTGAGGATATCAAGGCTAAGCTTGAAGAACTTGATGCAAAGGTTACATTAAAGTAATAGTAACGTTTCTAATTTACCGGATTCTGCATTGCAGAATCCGGTTTTTTCTTTACAAAATACTTCTAAGATGGTAGGCTTTTATCTATGAAGAAGAAAAAATATAGTTATATGAACAGACGTAATTTCAAAATTTTTCTAACAGCAGTTATTGTGTTGCTTATTCTTGCAGCTGTTGTGCTTACTTACTCGTATTCTAATCGTAATTACGATATTGAGGCCGAATCCAAAGAATATGAGAAGATTGAAAAGGCGCAAAAAAAGGCTGAAAAAGAAACAAGGCAGGCCATTAGAGCCAGAGAGAAAGCAAAGAGTACTACCTATAGCTTTCTCCAAGGCCCCAAGTCATATGAAGGTGGATATGATTGGGCGGGTGAATGGTGTAACATCAACATAAACGGCAATAAATTCGGGGCATTCGGGTGCGGTTTGTGTTGTATAGCTAATATTTACAGTACGATATCACCATATGAATGTTCTCCGAAAGATGCGTTTAAGTATGCAAAAAAAGCAAGTAATTATTCTCCAACGTCCGTTGCAGGAGCAATCGATTGGAAGGATATGAAAAAGACTCTCAAAAAAATGGGATTTACATGCAGCATAGAGACCAAACCGGCGACGCTTGAAGAATTTGAAAAAAAGGTATCGGGTGCGCAGTGTGCTATTGCACTGGTCTCGAGTAATAATGATGATACATATTGGGAGGATACGCCGGGACATTATGTTACGATCTGGTTATATGATGAGACCGAAGAACAGGTTTTCTTAACAGATTCCGGATCACCGGCGCGAAACAGAAATGATATACCGTGTGAATATGTTTATGATGCTCTCAAAACTTCGGGAGATTATCAGGTTCTTTATGTTTGGTCTTATAATGAAGATGAAAACAAGTGGAAGAGTGATGGCATAGATGAGGTGTGGAATGTGCCGAGTGTTGAACAGCAAGTTCAGTAGCGCTTTTGGAGATTGATATGATATATGGCTTTATGCAAGGTATAAATAATGTATATAATAATGTGCTAGAAAGCGGGATACTCGGTAACGGTAATATACCAATCTATTATATCATCATTACGATCGCTTCTGTTTTAATCCCAATCACATCAATGTTTATAATGATGAAGAGGGAATTTAGCAGAATATCCGTACTTCTTATGGTGGCTAATATATTGTGCCTTGTATGTAATATGGTCGGAGCTATCTCTATGAACCCGGTCATCACCAGAAGTGAGCTCTACATGGAACTTAGAATAGAGTTCCTATTAGAAATTTTATTTTATTCATTTTATCTTGCATTTGTGTACAGATATCTTGAAATAAAGAAAGTCTGGACGTTAAGACTTTTTATCGCATTTGTTGCATTTACAGTATGGTGCGTATTAAACAGACAATTTTCGTCCCTTTTATATGATGATTTTGAGGTAAAAAGCGCTATATACAACAGTTATGAATACAGATATATACAGTACAACTATGGAGTTGTATTTTATTTGGATTATGCCCTGCTTACCCTGTTATTGGTAATACTTTTAATAGTAATTATACGTAAGATAAAAAAGAGCTATATCAAGATAGAAAAAAATAAGTTCATAGTACTTCTTGTTGGGCATTGTATGATGATTTTTTCAACGCTTGCCTGGGCGTTTGCTTTTCTTAGTCGGTCTTATGATTTTCTTCCGCTAATGCTGGCAGTTACGATGCGGGTCATAGTTATAGGAACTATAAGCGGCAATTTCTTAGGGATGGTTGAAACCTCGAGAAAGCTTGCATTTGAAGAACTTGATGATGCGTTTATAATTGCAAACGAGAGACTTGAGTATATAGAATCAAATAAATACGCAAAAAAACTTTTTCCCAAACTTGATGAAATTAAACCGGGGTCAATGATGCCTCAGGAGATTATTACTTATTTTACTCAGTGCAGTATTACGGGTATGGATGAGGTTGCCCTTGAGCTTGATAGCGAATATGTTAAAGGCCAGCTTGCGGATTTGTATACGATAGAAGATAGATATTACAGGCCGATAGTTACTGAACTTACTGAGAAGGCAAATCTTTTTATAAGAATATTTTTTCCAAAGAAGGGGAAAGCAAAAACTACAGGATACAGTCTTCTTTTGATTGATACAACCAGGCAGGTTGAACTCCTTAAGCAGGTAAACGAAGAGAGACAAAAAGCACTTGATGCGGCGCAGTCTAAAGCAGACTTTTTGTCGAATATGAGTCATGAAATCAGAACTCCGATGAATGCCATAGTCGGTATGACGGAGATTATGATGAGAGAAAAGCTTCCTGACCAAATAAAAGGGTATCTTGCGAACATTAAAAACTCCGGAGATGCACTCCTTTCCATAATTAATGACATACTTGATTTCTCAAAAATTGAGTCCGGAAAGCTTGAAATTATTGATGAAGAATATGAACCGATGTCAATGCTTCTCGACTTGTCGATGATCTTCCTTAACAGAATAGGCGAAAGACAGGTAGAACTTGTTTATGATATTGATACGAAATTGCCGCATATGCTCTTAGGAGACAGTGTGCGAATCAGACAGGTTATTACCAATATCGTTAATAATGCCATCAAGTTTACTGATGACGGATACGTAAAGCTTACTATAAGGCTAGAAGATACAAAAGAAGAAAACATAAGACTTAATTTTGAAGTGCGTGACAGCGGACAGGGTATAAAACAAGAAGATATAGGCAAACTCTTTGGTTCTTTCTCGCAGGTCGATACAAAACGTAACCGAAAGAAGGAGGGCACCGGATTAGGGCTTGCAATATCAAAAAATTTGGTTGAGGCTATGGGAGGTAGTATTAGCGTCTCTTCCGAGTACGGCAAGGGGTCGACATTTAGCTTTGATATATTGCAAAAAGTAGTAGATAGTACGCCTGCAGCATATATAAAAGATGAAAATAAAGATCAGATTGTATCGGGATTGTTTTTTAGCGATGAAGTCAGGAATACATTTAGGCATATGTGCGATGAGTTTGGCATAAAATGTGTTGAGTATTCGGATGTTACATCGGGTAGAGAACAGGCAGAAATTATCTTTGTAGGAATTACGATGTATGAGCTGTACAAAGAGGAGCTCGATGAGCTTAAGAATAAGGGAATAAAACATCTTGTGGTGCAAAATCCCATGGTGGATCGATCTGACGGATGCACATTTGTTATAAACAAGCCCATATTTAGTCTTAATTTTGCACAAGTACTTAATCACGAGAAAGTTGTTGGATACGAGACGCATGCTGAGACTATAGATTTTGTGGCACCGGATGCAAGGATACTGATTGTTGATGACAATGAAATGAATCTTAAGGTTGCGTGCGGACTGTTAGCGCCGATTCAGCTTCAGATTGATACTTCAATTGGCGCAAGGGATGCGCTTGAAATGCTTGAAGATGATAAATACGATATAATTTTTATGGATCATATGATGCCTGAGATGGATGGCGTAGAAGCAACTCAGCTTATCAGGTCATATGATAGCGAATATATGAAAAAGGTTCCTATTATAGCGTTGACTGCAAATGCGCTTGCAGGAGCAAAAGAAGAATTTATCGCAGCCGGAATGGATGACTTTGTACCAAAACCGATAGAGATGAATGTCATTTGCAATAAAATTAAAAAATATTTAAAACCTGAGCTTATTAAGCGACAAAAGGTTGATATTAATCAGGATTTTATGAAAGATCAGGCTGACCAAATCGGAGAACTTTCAGGTATTGATATTAAGAAGGGATTAACTAATTCCGGCAGCGCATCCTTGTTTAAGGGGTTCTTATCGGACTACAGGAAGCTTATAGATTTAAAGACCAGGCAGATAAGGCAGTGCCTAGAAGATAATGATATAAGAAATTTCACAATAGAGGTTCATGCGTTAAAGTCTACATCGTATACCATTGGAGCTATGCATATGGGCGATAGATTTTATGAACTCGAGATGCTTGGAAATGATGATAACAAGCAAGCCATCTTAGATAAGATTGATGATGTGCTAAGTGAATTTGAGGACTTTAAGGAAATACTTATAGACTATGCGCCAAAAGATGCCCCTAAAACTGAAGAATCTAAAGAAACTATTTTAGAAATACTTAATGCTATAGCGCACTCGGCAGATGTATTTGATGTAGATACGGTGGATGCTAAACTGGAAGAGCTTAAGAGTATTAAACTGCCGGAAAGTGTGGCAGATAAAATGGATGCTTTAGATGCCCTCGTTGCAGATTTAGATGCGGATGGTATTATTGAACAGGTTAAGGAGATAGAGAAACTATTATGAGTGAAAGCATGGATGTAACTAGAAAAAGAGTGCTGCTTATTGCACCGGGCAAGGGGATTATTATCAATAATCTGGTCGAGCATTTCAATAAATCGGGCTACGAGGTCATGGCGCCACAGCTCAAAGTGACGGCACTTAGCAAAGAAGAAAAATGCGGTGTGCTGCTTGTGTATTGCGATCCTGACATAGTAGATGATAAAGAGCTGATGATATATTTAGCTGATCTCGAAAAAGAAAACGATATGCTCATATATGCCATAGGATCGGCCGATGAGCTTGCGACTTGCAGGAAATATTTTTCAAACAGTAACTATCAGCTTGAATTTGAAAGACCTATAAATGTAAGTGAGGCAAGCGAACAGATACTAAATGATATTAGCGAAAATTTTTCCAAAATCACAAAGAAAATCCTGGTAGTAGATGATTCGGGAACTATGCTTAGGAAAATTAAAGGATGGCTTGAAAATAAATATCATTTGGTGCTGGCTAATTCGGGTGCCAGAGCTATGAAGGCACTTGCCATAGATGTGCCCGATCTTGTGCTTTTGGATTACGAAATGCCTATAGTCGATGGCAAGCAGGTTTTAGAGATGATGAGAGCCGAACCTGAATACGAAAAAATTCCGGTTATATTTCTTACGGGAAAATCAGATAAGCAATCCGTTATAGATGTAATGGCGTTAAAGCCTGAGGGTTATATACTAAAAAGTCAGGATAGCATGCAGATCATCAAACAGATAGATGATTTCTTTGAAAAGCAGAAAGGAAAATAGAAAGTAGTGTCGGCATAAGCCGGCGCTATTTTTTGCCGATTATTTATCTCAGTCGGGGTTACCCTAAAGGACTAGGAATGCTAAGCATTCCGTCGCAATCTCAGACTGAGATAAACGCTCCGCTTTTGATGCGCTTAAGATTTGCATATGAAATATGTCAGCTCCGCTGACGCAAATCTCGCGCCAAGTC
>CAJOPM010000063.1 GCA_905236225.1 uncultured Eubacterium sp. | reverse complement strand
TGATGCGCTTAAGATTTGCATATGAAATATGTCAGCTCCGCTGACGCAAATCTCGCGCCAAGTCTCGCGAGCGAGACTTGAATGAAAGCTTTACCGGTAGGTGTGGGCAACAAAGTTGAATTAGATTTAGGTGATTAGCATTGGAAATTTCCAGTAAATTAAACCAATACAGTCTTAATAAAGGAGCGGGTGTTCAATCGCCAACTCCTGTTAAAGTCGCTCAAAATCGCATGGTTTCTACTCTTGGAGATATGAAACCCGGATATATATTTGAAGGTACTGTTTCAGAACTAAGAGGAGGGCAGGCAAAAATTGCTCTCGGAAGCGGACAGGCGCTTACGGCGCGTATCGGCGGCAATGTCAATATTTCGCAGGGCGATACTTTATTCTTTCAGGTAAAATCCAATGATGACAATCAAATATATATAAGACCATACACAGCAGGCGGTCAGAGTATTAATCCGATATTATATAATGCTCTCGAATCTGCTAATTTACCTATTAATGCCGATAATCTGCAGATGGTAGATGCTATGATGCAAGAAGGTATGAGCATTGATAAACAAAGCCTTACGTCCATGTCACACGTCATATCCGGCAACAGCGGGGCGGAGGTTTTTGCTCTTGTACAAATGCAGAAATTATCACTGCCTATTACGGTCGAAAATTATACCCAATTTATTAACTATAAGAATAACGAGCAAGCAATACTATCGGAGCTTTCTGTTGTAACGGATGGATTGTCATCGATATTTTCATCAGAGGATAATCCACTTGACCAGTTATTAAACTTTAATTCGCAAATAGCTCAAATGCTCGATGAAAATGTTGGAAATAATATCACTAATAATCCGGTTAACATAAATAGTGAAGCGCAGGAAGCTGCAAATGTAAATTATGATTTAACAAATATGACAAAAGAAGGCTCAATAACAATTGAGAATACTCTTATATCAAATACAAATGAAACTTCTGAGACTATACCTTCTCTTAATGAAAATATTGTTAATGTTAACGATAAAGGACAAATAATAACTACTAACGCACAGGGAGAATCAATTATCTTAGGAGAACAGATTAACGAACAAAAAGATGGCGTTAGCGTTACTATTACAGGTTTGAGTGCTTCAACAAATGATTCCGGTGAAAACGGTATGCAAAATATTGCCTCCGGTAATTCAAATGTTACTGACCAGATGCCAAATGCTAGTCAAAATGCAGATGTAACACAAACTGATGCTTCAAAAGCGTCAATAGATTCAATTACCTATGATAATGGATCCGCAGGAGCAGCTCTTAAAGAAGAAGGCATAAGAAATTTCAGTGCAATGTTAAATGAGATTAAGAGTTTGATTGGGGATAGTAACTTGCTTGAAAATGGAATGCTTAAATCTTCATATACTTCAACAGAGGTTATAAAAGAGCTATCTATCTTAATAGAACAAGCAGGAGATTTATCAAATGAAAGTATATCTCATAGCTTATCCAAACTACTTAAATCAAATGAATATCAGACTTTATTAAAAGATGCCATGCTAAACCAGTGGACACTTAGTCCTCAGTCTGTTAAAGAAAAACAAAATGTAGATCATTTGTATGAGCGTATTTTGGATCAGATGAATAAGCTTCAAAGTGCTGCGGCATCTGTAAGCGGACAAGGAGCAGAAAACACAGCCAATGCAGCCAAAAACGTTGCATCAAATCTCGAGTTTATTAATCAGATTAATCAAATTTACAATTATGTTCAAATACCGGTTAAAATGTGGAATAAAGATGTAAACAGTGAATTGTATGTTTATACAAATAAGAAAGAGCTTAATGATAAAGATGCTCCTCTTAGTGCGCTTCTGCATTTAGATATGGAAAATTTAGGCCCGATTGATGTTATGGTAAAACTTCAGGCTAAAAATGTTTATACGGATTTTTCCATGTCTGATGATAAATCTTTTGAGCTTATTATGAACAATATTGATATTTTGGAAAATAAATTAAATAAGCTGGGATATACTTGTGAGGTGACAGTTAAAAATACAGTTGAAAAACAAGATTTTGTTAAAGATTTTCTTGAAAGAGATGAATCTGTTGGTACTATAAAACGCTATTCATTTGATATGAAGGCATAGGGGATATTTATGGCATTTAATTTATGGGGCGAAAAAGAAAAAAACACTAAAGACAAAACAGCTGTCGCAATAAAATATGACCCCGGTGATACTGCGCCTAAAATTATCGCCACCGGTAAAGGTGCTGTTGCAGAAAAAATTATAGAAAAAGGTCAAGAAGAAAACATACCTTTTTATAAAGACGATCAACTTGCAGATACACTTTCGAGATTAGAGATTGGGGATATGATACCGCCTGAGCTCTATGAGGTAGTCGCGGAGATATTGGTTTTTGTAAGTGATATGGACAAGATAAGACAAAAATTGTAAAATATTTATGGATTTTAAGTGATTATAAGAGCATAGGTTGTATTATGAACTCTATGCAAATCAAACAATTAAACACTCGTAAGGTAGGAGCCGAAAAAGAAGTTTTGGCCGCCAGATATCTTATAGCATTAGGATATCGTATCATTGAGATGAATTTTTTTAGCAGAATCGGTGAGATTGATATTATCGGAATCGAGGATGAAATTCTTACTTTTGTTGAAGTAAAATACCGAAAAGATTTTAGATGTGGGCCGCCTTCTTTGGCTGTAAACAATAAAAAACAGTATACTATTATGAAAGTTGCAAGATATTACCTGTTAACGCACCCTGCTTTTCAAAATATGCAATGCAGATTTGATGTAGTTGCCCTAACCGATAAAGAGATAAAATTATATAGAAACGCATTTATGTAAATAATTTTTAAAAAGGAGTTTATCAGCCATATGGCGATAAACTCCTTTTTTGACTCATTAAGTAAAAGAGAAAATAATAATAACCTAAATTACCATAACATATAGGCTTTGCATGAATTATTCTTCCTCACTTACCTGATAAACCTGACGCTTTCTAGCCATTTCATCACTTTCGAGGTATTCATCATAAGTCGTAACTTTATCAACTATTGTACCCTCCGGTAATATTTCGATTATACGATTGGCAGTTGTTTGAACTACCTGATGATCTCGCGATGCAAATAGTATAACTCCCGGGAATTTAATCATTCCATTATTAAGGGATGTGATAGATTCCATATCTAAGTGGTCAGTCGGCTCATCAAATATTAAAACGTTTGCATTTTCAATCATCATTCGAGATAACAATACTCTGACTTTTTCGCCACCTGAAAGTACCTTCATTTTCTTGATGCCGGCATCACCCGGGAAAAGCATTCGACCTAAGAAACCTCTTACATATGTAGCGTCTTTAATTTCAGAAAACTGAGTAAGCCAATCTGCTATAGCAAGGTCATTATCGAAGATTTTAGTATTATCTTTAGGGAAGTAAGACTGACTGGTAGTTACGCCCCATTTAAATGTTCCTTCATCAGGTTCCATTTCACCGGCTAATATTTTGAAAAGTATTGTCTTGGCTCTTTCGTTGCCGCCAACAAAAGCAATTTTATCATCATGCCCGACAATAAATGAAATATTATCTAGAATTTTCTCACCATCTATAGTTTTGGATATTCCGTTTACTTCTAATACTTCATTACCGATTTCACGCTCAGGTCTAAAGTCGATATATGGATATTTTCTGCTAGAAGGCTTGATTTCATCAAGCTCAATCTTTTCAAGAGCTCTTTTACGAGATGTTGCCTGTTTTGATTTGGAAGCATTAGCAGAAAATCGAGAGATAAAATCTTGTAATTCTTTGATTTTTTCTTCTTTTTTCTTATTAGCTTCTTTCATTTGCTTTATAAGGAGCTGACTTGACTCATACCAGAAATCATAATTTCCGGCATAAAGCTGAATTTTCCCATAATCTATATCTGCTATATGAGTGCATACTTTATTAAGGAAGTATCTGTCATGAGAAACTACAATAACGGTATTATCAAAATTAATTAAGAATTCTTCCAGCCAGCCTATAGCATCTAAATCCAAGTTATTAGTAGGCTCGTCGAGAAGCAGGATATCAGGATTTCCAAAAAGAGCTTGAGCCAGTAAGACTTTTACTTTTATAGCACCCGGCAAGTCTTTCATAATAGTATAGTGTTCTTCTGTGGGAATTCCTAAACCGTTAAGAAGAGTAGCAGCATCAGATTCGGCGTTCCACCCATCCATTTCAGCAAATTCGGCTTCTAATTCACTTGCTCTTATTCCATCTTCATCTGAGAAATCTTCCTTCATATAGATGGCGTCTTTTTCATTTTTTATATCATAAAGACGTTTGTTTCCCATTATAACAGTATCAAGAACAGGATACTCATCATATTTAAAATGATCCTGTTGTAAGAAAGAAAGTCTTTGACCCGGTGTAATGGCAATTTCACCGCCTGTGGGCTCTAGTTGCCCATTTAAAATTTTAAGAAATGTTGATTTGCCGGCACCGTTAGCCCCAATAATTCCATAACAGTTACCTTCCGTAAACTTAATGTTAACGTCTTCAAACAGGGCTTTTTTTCCGAACCTTAAAGTGACATTATTTGCACTGATCATAATATTAACCTCTCTTATGTCAAATGTAACTTAAGCAAATATAGCATAGTTAAGTTATTTGAAGGATTTTTAAAATCATAAAATGATTTTTCTTCTATAATGAAATATACTTTATTTATTTTAAAGATATTATTGAAAAAAGCAAGAGGATTTTTCTTATTATAATTAAATCAAAGAATATAAATAGTCGTTTTTGGAATCGCTTGTTCTAAAATAAATACAAAATTACAAATTAATCTATTGATTTTTTGACGAAAATGCCTTAATGTATTTTTATGCGTACAATCTACATCCTAAAGTATAGAAATATTAGCTGTTTTTTGATATTTTTATTATACTGTAGGATGTAAAAATATGTTAAAATATTAGATACACTGTTCGTTTCAACAATCTTTAATTATTCTAAGGAGGATACCTAATGAAGAGACCAATGAAAACAATGGATGGAAATCATGCAGCAGCACATGTTTCATATGCATATTCAGATGTTGCAGCAATCTATCCTATCACCCCGTCGTCAGTTATGGCTGAAGCATCTGATGAATGGGCAACAGAGGGCAGAAAGAATATTTTCGGTCAGGAAGTGCAGATCACAGAGATGCAGTCGGAAGCTGGTGCAGCAGGAGCTGTACATGGGTCTTTGTCAGCAGGTGCACTTACTACAACATATACTGCATCCCAGGGACTATTACTTATGATTCCTAATCTATACAAAGTAGCAGCAGAGAGACTTCCGGGCGTATTTAATGTTTCGGCCAGAACAATTTCGAGTCATGCGCTATGTATTTTTGGTGATCATTCAGATATTTATGCCTGTCGTCAGACCGGAGCAGCAATGCTTTGCGAATCAAGCGTTCAGGAAGTAATGGATCTTACACCTGTTGCTCACTGCGCAGCAATTAAGGGACGTATGGCATTCATTAATTTCTTTGATGGATTTAGAACATCTCATGAAGTTCAAAAGATTGAGACTTGGGATTATAAGGATTTAGAGGATATGGTTGATTTAGATGCAATTCAGGCATTTAGAGACAACGCACTTAATCCTAATCATCCCGTTCAAATGGGTTCGGCGCAAAATCCGGATATCTTCTTCCAGGCAAGAGAAGCATGTAACAAAACTTATGATGATTTACCGGCCATTGTTCAGGAATATATGGACAAGGTTAATGAAAAGATTGGTACAGATTATAAACTCTTTAATTACTATGGAGCGCCTGATGCTACACATGTAATTGTAGCTATGGGATCTGTATGCGAGACGATTGATGAGACAATTGATTATCTTACAGCTAAGGGCGAGAAAGTTGGTCTTGTAAAAGTCAGATTGTTTAGACCTTTCTCACAGCAGGCACTTATTGATGCTATACCTGATACAGTTAAGAAGATTTCTGTGCTTGACAGAACCAAAGAGCCGGGAGCTTTAGGCGATCCGCTTTATCTTGATGTAGTAGCAGCTCTTAAGGGCTCGAAGTTTGAATCTGTTCCTGTATTTGCGGGACGCTACGGACTTGGATCTAAAGATACAACACCGGGGCAGATAATTGCTGTATATAATAATGATACAAAACAGCATTTTACAATTGGTATTGTTGATGATGTTACCAACCTTTCACTTGATATAACAGAAAATCCTGTTACAACACCGCAAGGTACTATCAATTGCAAGTTCTGGGGACTTGGAGCAGACGGTACTGTAGGAGCTAATAAGAATTCTATTAAGATTATCGGTGATAATACTGATATGTATGCACAGGCATATTTTGATTATGACTCTAAAAAATCAGGTGGAGTTACTATTTCTCACCTTAGATTTGGTAAAGAGAAGATTAGATCTACATATTTAATTTCAAAAGCTAACTTTGTTGCATGTCATAATCCTTCATATATCAGAAAGTATAATATGGTTCAAGATCTTGTTCCCGGAGGCACATTCCTTCTTAACTGCGCTTGGGATATGGCCGGACTTGAAGAACATCTTCCGGGACAGGTTAAGAAGTATATTGCGGACAACGATATCCATTTCTATACGATTGATGGAATTAAGATAGGTAAAGAGATTGGACTTGGAGGAAGAATTAATACAGTCCTTCAGTCAGCATTCTTTAAACTTGCAAATATTATTCCGGAAAATGAAGCAATCGACCTTATGAAAGCTGCTGCTAAGGCAACTTATGGAAAAAAAGGTGATAAGATTGTACAGATGAACTATGATGCAATTGACAGAGGTGCACAAGACGTTGTTGAAATTAAAGTTCCCAACTCATGGAAGTCATCAGCTGATGAAGATTTATCAAGAAAGGTGACTGAAGGAAGAGAAGAGGTTGTTGATTTTGTTAACAATATTCTTATTCCAATTAATGCACAGGAAGGTAAGAATTTGCCGGTATCTACTTTTACAAAATATTCAGACGGAATGACGCCAAGTGGATCTGCGGCTTATGAAAAACGTGGTGTAGCAGTTGATGTACCTAGTTGGAATGCGGAAAATTGTATTCAGTGTAATTTCTGCTCATATGTATGTCCGCACGCAGCAATTCGCCCTGTAGCACTTACTGCAGACGAGGCAGCAAACGCTCCTAAGAGTGCGACACTTGTTGATATGAATGCAATGCCGGAATATAAATTTACTATTTCCGTATCGGCTTTAGATTGTACAGGTTGCGGTTCTTGCGCAAATGTTTGCCCGGGCAAGAAGGGTGAAAAAGCTATTAATATGAAACCTCTTGAGACATGTCTTGATGAGCAGGAAATGTTTGATTATGGGGTTAAACTTCCGGAAAAAGAAGAAGTTGTATCTAAGTTTAAACTTAATACAGTAAAGGGAAGTCAGTTCAAAAAACCATTACTCGAGTTCTCGGGAGCATGCGCCGGTTGCGGTGAAACACCTTATGCTAAGCTCCTTACTCAATTGTTTGGTGATAGAATGTATATTGCAAATGCAACAGGTTGTTCATCAATATGGGGCAACTCTTCACCGGCAACACCATATACGGTAAACGAGAAGGGCAAAGGTCCGGCATGGTCAAATTCTTTGTTTGAAGATGCTGCAGAGTTTGGATATGGTATGCTTCTTGCGCAGAATGCGTTAAGAGCCCGTCTTAAGACAAAGGTTGAAGAAATTGCAAAAAGCGGAAAATCTTCAGCAGAAGCACAAGAATATCTTGATACATTTACATCCGGAGTGGCTAATGGACCGGCAACAGATAAGCTTATAGCTGCACTAAAGAAGAATAATGAAGGTGCTGATATACTTAAAGATAAAGATTTCCTTGCTAAGAAGTCTCAGTGGGCATTTGGCGGTGACGGATGGGCCTATGATATTGGATTTGGTGGCTTAGACCATGTAATTGCCAGCGGTCAGGATATTAATATTATGGTATTTGATACAGAAGTATACTCAAATACCGGAGGACAGTCATCAAAAGCTACACCTACCGGTGCAACGGCTCAGTTTGCTGCCGGCGGTAAAGAAGTTAAGAAAAAAGATCTTGCAGGAATAGCTATGAGCTACGGTTATGTATATGTTGCACATATTGCCATGGGTGCTGATTATAATCAGTGCGTAAAGGCTATAGCTGAGGCAGAAGCATATCCGGGTCCATCAATTATCATAGCTTATGCACCATGCATTAACCATGGAATTAAGAAGGGAATGTCTAAAGCACAGACTGAAGAAAAATTGGCAGTAGAAGCTGGTTATTGGTTTAACTTCCGTTACAACCCAACTCTTGCAAAAGAAGGTAAGAAGGCATTTTTCCTTGATTCTAAAGCACCAAGTGGTGATTACAAAGAGTTCCTTAACGGAGAAGTTCGTTACAATGCTCTTGTTCGTGCTAATCCGCAGAAAGCTGAAAGACTGTTTGAAGCAGCTGAAGCTGATTCAAAGGCAAGATATGAATATCTTCAAAAGCTTGTTACGCTTTATGGCGGAGAATAAAGTGCCATTAAATTAATTTTTGGCTCCCGGAGGAGTATAATATTCTCCGGGAGCATTTTGTATCTAATAAGATAAAGAGATGAAAATATGAATATAATACTTCACCAGCCGGAAATACCGCAAAACACCGGTAATATTGGAAGAACATGTGCGGCTACTCATAGTTCATTGCATTTAATTGAACCTCTTGGATTTATTCTTAATGATAAAACAATAAAACGTGCCGGAATGGATTATTGGGATAAAATCAACTTATATCGATATATTAATTTTGAGGATTTTAAAGAGAAAAATCCCAATGCTAAAATATTTATGGCAACAACAAAAGCAAAAAAGAATTATTGTGATGTAGAGTATCGTGAAGACGATTTTATTATGTTTGGTAAAGAAAGCGGCGGAATTCCGGAGGAACTATTGATAGATAATGAAGAAAATTGTATCAGAATTCCAATGTATCACGATATGAGATCTTTAAATCTTGCTAATTCTGTTGCAATAGTTTTGTACGAGGCTTTACGCCAAAATGGTTTTCCTGATTTAGAAGAAACCGGTAAACTTCACAATCTTAGCTGGAGGAATAGCTAAAATTTATGAAACATAAGATTAGCGGTGTAATTAATGATAGTATAGCGGAAAAACTTAATATATCGGCCGGAGACTATCTTATAAGCATAAATGATAATCAGATAATGGATGTCCTTGATTATCATTATTTGGCAAACGAAGAAAAGCTTACCATTACTATTGAAAAGGTTTCAGGCAAGATTCGTTCCTATGAAATTAATAAAGATTATTCTGAAGATATCGGTATAATCTTTGAGAATGCATTTATGGATGATTATAAAAGCTGTCATAATAAATGTATTTTTTGCTTTATAGATCAGATGCCGCCGGGAATGAGAGAGACATTATATTTTAAAGATGATGATGCGAGATTGTCTTTTTTACAAGGGAATTATATCACTCTAACGAATATGAAAGATGAAGATATAAATCGTGTTATAAAATATCATATGTCTCCGGTTAACATTTCTGTACATACTACAAATCCTAAACTAAGAGAAATGATGCTCCATAATAAAAATGCCGGCAGGGTTTTAGAATATTTAGACAGACTTTATGATGCCGACATTGAAATGAATGGCCAGATTGTATTATGCAAGGATGTAAATGACAAAAAAAACCTGGATGAGACAATTTCAAAATTGTTAACTTATGCACCTGTTATGAAAAGTTTATCTGTTGTTCCAAGTGGGCTGACCAAATACAGAGATAAGTTGTATCCGCTGAAGCTATTTGAGAAACAGGATGCAATAGAAGTTTTAAACCAAATTGAATATTGGCAAAAAAAAGCAAAAGAAAAATTAGGAATTAATTTTGCTTATGCATCTGATGAGTGGTTTTTCTTAGCAGATAACAAATTCCCGCCGGAAGAAGAGTATGATGGCTATCCTCAGATAGAAAACGGTGTGGGTATGGTAAGAAGCTTAATTAATGAATTTGAGGATGCTATGTATCTTTCTAAGAAAAAGATCAGATTTTTTAAGCGAAAAAGGACTGTTACTATCGCATGTGGGACATTAGTTGAGCCGGTTATAAGAAATTTAGCTGATAAGTATATGATAAAGCATCCATATCTTACTATTAATGTTAAAGCTATAATAAATAAATTTTTTGGAGAAAATATAACTGTAAGCGGATTAATTACAGGCGGGGATTTGATTAACGCTCTTAAAGAGGAAATAGTAGGAGATGCACTGTTTATTCCTATTAGCATGCTGCGCAGTAATGAAGAAGTTTTCTTAGATGACATAACTGTTAGCGAGGTTGAAAATACTTTACAAGTACCGGTGGTTATTGTAAAATCTAACGGATATGATTTCGTAAGCCGCCTTAATGAGTACTAGTGCGGCTTGATGTTTGGAGGATTTAAATTGGCAAAACCCATTGTAGCCATAGTAGGTAGACCTAATGTAGGCAAGTCAACTTTATTTAATACATTAGCCGGTGAACGTATCGCAATCGTTGAAGATACCCCCGGCGTTACCAGGGATCGTATTTATGCTGATGCCAACTGGCTTAATTACCAGTTTACACTTATAGATACCGGCGGTATTGAACCGGAATCCAAAGATATTATTTTGTCACAGATGAGACAGCAGGCGCAGATTGCCATTGATACAGCAGATGTTATTATTTTTATTACTGATGTAAAACAAGGAGTAACAGATGCTGACGACAAGGTCGCAGATATGCTAAGAAGATGTCATAAACCTGTAGTTCTTGTTGTCAATAAAGTTGATAATTATGAAAAATATCAATCGGATGTATATGAATTTTATAATTTGGGGATGGGGGATCCTATTGCAATTTCAGCATCACAAAGGATTGGCTTAGGTGATATGCTGGATTTGGTTGTTAATAAATTCCCCAAACAAGACTTAAACGAAGAAGAAGATTTAAGACCAAAGGTTGCTATTATAGGTAAGCCAAATACAGGTAAATCTTCGCTTATTAATAAATTATGCGGTCAAGAGCGCGCTATAGTATCTGATATTGCCGGTACCACAAGAGATGCAATAGATACAGTTGTCAAATTTAATAAAACGGAATATGTCTTTATTGATACAGCCGGTTTAAGACGCAAAAGCAAAATAAAAGAAGAACTTGAAAGATACAGCATCATAAGAGCAGTCAGTGCCGTTGAGCGTGCTGATGCCGTTATTATAATGATAGATGCAATTAGCGGTATTACAGAACAGGACGCAAAAATCGCAGGAATAGCACACGAAAGAGGCAAGGGAATAATCGTTGCAATCAATAAATGGGATGCTATAGAAAAAGACAATAAGACTATAAAAAAATATACTGAAGATGTTAGACGGGTATTAAGTTTTATGCCTTATGCAGAGATTATGTTTATTTCAGCACTTACAGGACAAAGACTTAATAAAATATATGCAACAATTGATACTGTTATCGAAAATAATGCTATGCGCATTCCGACAGGAGTACTTAACGAAATTTTAGCAGAAGCTGTTTCCATGCAGCAGCCGCCGTCAGACAAAGGTCGTCGTCTTAAGATTTTTTATATGACTCAGGTTGGTGTTAAACCGCCGACTTTCGTTATATTTGTAAACAGTAAGAAACTGATGCATTTTTCTTATGTTAGATATTTAGAAAATAGAATTAGAGATGCTTTTACATTTACCGGAACATCTCTTAAATTTATAATTCGTGAGAGAAAGGAAGATTAGGGTGATATTAGTCAGAATTATTTGTATAATTATCGGCTACGCCTTTGGCCTTTTTCAGACCGGATATATTATCGGAAAGAAGAATAATATTGATATCAGAGAGCATGGCAGCGGCAATGTTGGAATGACAAACGCTCTTAGAACATTAGGACTGCGGGCCGGTGCATTGACACTTGCAGGTGATGCAGCTAAAGCGATAGCATCTATAATTGTTGTTTGGTGTATTTTTCACTCGGATTATCCCCAATGTGTTAATATGCTTGAGCTTTATGCCGGAATTGGAGCTGTATTAGGGCATAATTTCCCTTTTTATCTTAAATTCAAAGGTGGAAAAGGGATTGCTTGCACACTAGGCGTGATAATTGCGTTTTCTCCCAAAATGGTACCTGTTTGTATGGTATTGTTTTTTTTGGCGTTAATAATTACAAAATATGTATCATTAGGTTCGATATTAATACTTATTGGCTTTTTTGCTCAAGTTATAATTTTCGGATCTGTAAATCTTATAGGAATAGAAAAAGAATTTTTACTTGAAACATATATTGTAGCAGCTCTTTTTATGATATTAGGTATTATAAGACACAAAGAAAATATTAAAAGAATATTTAACAAAACCGAAAGGAAATTCGGTGAGAGTGAGAATAGTCATAAGGAAGGATAATATGAAAAAAATCGGTGTTCTTGGAGCAGGCAGTTGGGCTATAGCTCTTACAAAGTTGTTAGCTAATAATAATCATCAGCTCGTTGTTTGGTCAATAAGTCAAGATGAAGTAGAGATGCTTAATGAACATAGGGAAAATATAGATAAACTTCCCGGAGTGAAATTACCATCTAATGTAAGTTTTACTACGGATATTAAGAGTGCAATTGTAGGTATGGATATTGTACTTATGGCAGTTCCATCTATGTTTGTAAGATCAACGGCTAAGAGTGCGGCACCATATATTGAGAATAATCAGCTTATTGTCAATGTTGCCAAGGGAATAGAAGAAGAGACATATTATACGATGATTCAGGTAATTAAAGATGAGATTCCCAAGGCAGATGTTGCAGTTTTGTCAGGTCCTTCACATGCAGAAGAGGTTGGAAAAGGAATACCGACTACCGTTGTTGCAGGAGCAACAAAAAAGGAAACTGCCGAATATATTCAGAATATTTTTATGAATGAAAGCTTTAGAGTATATACCAGTCCGGATGTTTTAGGTATTCAGCTTGGAGGTTCTCTAAAAAATGTAATTGCGCTTGCTGCAGGTATGGCAGATGGACTTGGATATGGTGATAATACAAAAGCAGCTTTGATAACGAGAGGTATTTCTGAAATAAGCGATCTTGGAATGAAGATGGGGGCAAAATCAGAGACTCTTAATGGACTGTCGGGGATAGGTGATTTAATTGTTACCTGTGCAAGCAGACATAGTCGTAACAGAAAAGCCGGTATGCTTATTGGACAAGGATACAGTGTACATGATGCTATGCAAGAGGTTAATATGGTTGTAGAAGGATATTATTGTGCTAAAGCAGCTGTCGCTTTAGGGAAAAAATATAATGCAACATTACCGATTATAGAAGAAGTAGGACATGTACTGTTTGACGGACTATCTGCAAAGGATGCAGTAAACAATCTTATGCTTAGAGATAAAAAAGCAGAACACAGCACACTTACATGGGAGTGATAAATTATTATGAAGATAAGCATTAAATATTTTTCAGATAAAATTGATAAATTGACTTATATTGATGGCAAATCAGACTGGATTGATTTAAGGGCAAGCGAAGAAATTGTCATGAAAAAAGGTGACTTTGCATTAATTCCGTTAGGCGTTGGCATGATTTTGCCTGATGGATACGAAGCACATGTAGTACCAAGAAGCTCAACTTTTAAAAATTATGGATTGCTTCAGGCTAATAGTTGCGGAGTAATTGATAATTCATATTGCGGTGATGATGACATGTGGATGGTGCCAATGTATGCTACAAAAGATACGGTTGTACACGTCAATGATAGAATATGCCAATTTAGGATAATAGAGAACCAACCGAAGATAGAATTTGAAGAGACATCCCATCTTACAAAAGTAAGTCGTGGTGGATTTGGTAGTACAGGTAAACAGTAATAATTTGGGAGTGATTAATTAATGGCGGCAAAAAAAGGTTATGACGAAAGCAGCATTGCGGTCCTAGAAGGTCTTGATGCAGTACGAATGAGACCGGGCATGTATATTGGATCGGTCTCTAGAAAAGGTCTTAATCATCTTATATATGAAATAGTTGATAACTCTGTTGATGAGCATCTTGCAGGTGAATGTGACAATATTTATGTAACGCTCAATCCTGACGGCTCGTGCACTGTGGAAGACGATGGAAGAGGCATTCCTGTCGGAATGCATCAAAAAGGCGTTTCCGCTGCACGTGTCGTCTTTTCTACGTTACATGCAGGTGGAAAATTTGACAGTTCTGTTTATAAGACAAGTGGTGGCTTGCATGGAGTGGGTTCGTCAGTGGTTAATGCATTATCAACATTTATGGATGTGGAGATTATGCGCGATGGCTATATTCACCATGACAGATATGAAAAAGGAAAACCGGTATTAGAACTTGAAAATGGACTGTTACCTATCATTGGTAAGACAAAAAAACACGGTACAAAGATTACGTTTTTGCCGGATGATACAATATTTGAAAAGACATATTTTAAAGAAGATGAAGTAATAAGTCGTCTTCATGAGACGGCTTATCTTAATCCGGCATTAACAATTTATTATAAGGATTTAAGAAAGGATACTCCGGTATCATATGTTTTCCATGAAGAAGAAGGCATTATCGGGTTTATTAAGGATCTAAATAAAAACTCCAAGGTGTTGCATGATGCAATATACTTTAGCGGTGAAGCTGATGATATTAAAGTAGAGGCAGCTATTCAATATACCGATGATTTTCATGAAAATGTGTTAGGCTTTTGCAACAACATATATAATGCAGAAGGTGGTGCACATCTTACTGGATTTAAAACAACTTTTACTACAGTTATCAATTCGTACGCCAGAGAACTTGGGATACTTAAAGATAAAGATGCTAATTTTACAGGCACAGATGTAAGAAACGGTATGACGGCTATTATATCTATTAAGCATCCCGATCCCAGATTTGAAGGACAAACCAAAACAAAACTCGATAATCAAGATGCGGCAAGAGTTACCGGAAAAGTTACATCTGATGAAATACAGTTATATTTTGATAAGCATCTTAATCAGTTAAAGACGGTTATAGGTTGCGCTGAAAAAGCTGCTAAAATCAGAAAGACAGAGGAAAAGGCAAGAACCAATCTATTACAAAAGCAAAAATTTTCTTTTGATTCAAACGGAAAGCTGGCTAATTGCGAAAGCAGAGATGCAAAAAAATGCGAAATTTTTATAGTTGAGGGTGACTCGGCAGGTGGCTCTGCAAAATCTGCTAGAGATAGGAAATATCAGGCAATACTTCCAATCCGAGGCAAGATTTTAAATGTTGAAAAAGCCAGTATTGATAAAGTACTTGCTAATGCTGAGATAAAAACTATGATAAATGCATTTGGTTGTGGATTTTCAGAAGGATATGGTAATGATTTTGACATTTCAAAGCTTCGTTATGACAAAATTATTATAATGGCTGATGCAGATGTGGATGGGGCGCATATTTCAACCCTCCTTTTGACACTTTTTTACAGATTTATGCCTGAACTGATATTTGAAGGTCATGTATATATTGCCATGCCGCCGTTATATAAAGCAATGCCTCAAAGAGGAGAAGAAGAATATCTTTATGATGACGAGGCGCTTGCTAAATATAGAAAGAATCACAGTGGTAAGTTTACACTTCAAAGATACAAAGGATTAGGAGAAATGGATGCAGAGCAGCTGTGGGAAACTACGCTTGATCCTAATACAAGATTGCTAAAAAAAGTTGAAATCGAAGATGCAAAGATGGCATCGGAGGTAACTGAAATGCTTATGGGAAGTGAAGTTCCGCCCAGAAAACAGTTTATTTACGATCATGCATTAGATGCGCAGTTAGACATCTAATACATATTTAAAAGATTATTTGTGGAGGCAGTTATGGTCGAGGAGAAGCTTATAAGAACCGAATATTCGGAAGTTATGCAAAAATCCTATATAGATTATGCAATGAGTGTTATTATATCGCGTGCTTTGCCGGACGTTAGAGATGGTCTAAAACCGGTACAAAGACGAACTCTTTATGATATGCAGGAGTTAGGTATCAGATATGATAGACCATATAGAAAATGCGCTCGTATCGTCGGAGATACTATGGGTAAGTATCACCCGCATGGTGATTCGTCTATTTATGATGCGCTTGTTGTTATGGCACAGGATTTCAAAAAAGGTGTCGCACTGGTAGACGGACATGGAAATTTCGGCTCCATAGAAGGTGATGGCGCTGCAGCAATGCGTTACACGGAGGCAAGGCTTCAAAAGATTACACAAGAAGTTTTTTTGGCTGACCTTGATAAAGATGTAGTTGATTTTGTTCCCAATTTTGATGAAACAGAAAAAGAACCGTCGGTATTACCTGTTAAAGTCCCCAATTTACTGGTTAATGGTGCTGAAGGTATAGCCGTAGGTATGGCCACAAATATACCACCGCATAATCTTGGGGAAGTTATTGATGCTGTTAAGGCATATATGAAGAATCCTACTATAACAACAGAAGAAATCTTAGATTATGTTCCCGGACCGGATTTCCCAACCGGAGGAATAGTAGTTAACAAAGATGAGCTGAATCAAATATATGCTACCGGTTCCGGTAAGATTAAACTACGCGGTAAAGTTGAAATCGAAAAGGGCAAAGGTGGAAGAAATTTACTGGTTATTACTGAAATTCCTTACACAATGATTGGCAGCGGCATTGGAAAATTTTTAAATGACGTATATGGTCTTGTTGAAAGCAAAAAAACTACTGATATTGTTGATATTTCCAATATGTCATCAAAAGATGGAATTAGAATAGTTATCGAGACAAAGAAAGGGGCAGACCTTAAGAATCTCGAAAATATGCTCTATAAAAAGACCAGGCTTGAGGATACCTTTGGAGTAAACATGCTTGCCGTTGCGGACGGTAAACCTGAAACTATGGGTATTAAAGAAGTTATCAGGCATCATGTTGATTTTCAATATGAGTTATCTAAAAGAAAATACTCAAATCTTTTAAAAAAAGAGCTGGAAAAGAAAGAAATTCAAGAAGGTCTTATAGAAGCATGTGATGTTATCGATTTAATTATAGAAATAATCAGAGGCTCTAAAACTGTCAAAATGGCAAAAACATGTCTTATGACAGGTAAGACAGACGGAATTGATTTTAAATATAAAGGTTCTGTGGCAGATGCAAAGAATCTTTCATTTACAGAGAAGCAGGCCACTGCAATACTTGAACTTAGACTTTCTAAACTCGTTGGTCTTGAAATTGATGCATTAAATGCCGAGCATGATAAAACCATGAAAAATATTGCTCAGTACCAGGATATCCTTGAACATAAAACTTCAATGGCTAAGGTTATTATGAAAGAACTTGATGCAATCAAGAAAGAATATGCAACGCCCAGAAAGACTGTAATAACTAATGAAACAGAAGCCGTATATGAAGAGAAGAAAATAGAGGAGATGGATGTAGTCGTCCTAATGGATAGATTTGGCTATATCAGATGTATTGATCAGATTACCTATGAGAGAAACAAAGAGGCTGCAGATTCTGAAAATAAGTACATTATTCAGTGTAAGAATCTGGGTAAACTCTGTTTATTTACCGATACCGGCCAAATGCATTCAATAAAAGTGCTCGATATTCCATACGGGAAATTCAGAGAAAAAGGTACGCCTATAGATAATATCAGTAACTATAACAGCGAACAGGAAAACATGATATATCTATGCGACTTAGATGAGGCAAAAAAACGTAAACTGTTGTTTGTATCCAAATTAGGATATTCAAAAATCACAGATGGTAATCTTTTTGATGTTACAAAGAAGACTACTGCGGCAACTAAACTTTCCGAGGGCGATTCAATTGTATTTATTTCAATTATTTATGGCGGAGAGCATTTAGTATATTTAACTGCAAAAAATATGACTCTTAGAATAATGACCTTAGAATTGCCGGAGATGAAAAAAACAGCCATAGGTGTACATGGAATTAAGCTTTCAAAAGAAGATCATGTAAAAGAATGTTATTTATTATATGATGGTGAACAACAATCAGTAGAGATTGGTGGCAATACAGTTGCCTTAGAACGACTTAAACTATCAAAACGCGGACTTAAAGGAAGCAGACATTAAATAAGTTGTCCTTGACAAAAGATATACGGTTTTGATAAGATTTGCGTTGGACTGTTTAAGTCAAATATTAAAGTTTAGTAACAGGGAGGAATTCTAAATGTCAGGTGGATTAGTATGGCTAATCCCGATTATCGGATTAGTCGCATTGCTGGTTGCATTTGCACTGGCACAAAATGTTAAGAAACAGCCTGTTGGTACAGATCGTATGAAAGAAATTTCAGACGCTATCCATGAAGGAGCTCAGGCTTTTCTTATGTCAGAGTACAAGATACTTATAGTGTTTATCATTGTACTGTTTCTTGTAATAGGTTTTGGAATTGGTTGGATTTCAGCCGTATGCTACGTTATAGGTTCTGTTTTCTCGACGTTGGCAGGATATGCAGGTATGAATGTTGCTACGAGAGCTAACGTAAGAACAGCTAATGCAGCAAGAGAGCATGGTATGTCAAAGGCACTTCCGGTCGCTTTTAGAGGTGGCGCAGTTATGGGACTTTGCGTTGTAGGTCTTGGCCTTTTCGGAATAAGTATTATATATTTCATTACCGGAAATGTTACAATTCTTACAGGATTTTCACTCGGTGCATCATCTATAGCATTGTTTGCACGTGTTGGCGGTGGAATTTATACTAAAGCTGCTGACGTAGGTGCTGACCTTGTTGGTAAAGTTGAAGCAGGTATTCCTGAGGATGATCCGCGTAATCCTGCTGTTATTGCAGATAACGTTGGTGATAACGTTGGTGATGTGGCAGGTATGGGAGCAGACCTTTTTGAGTCATATGTTGGTTCTTTGGTATCTGCTATAACACTTGGAGTTATTACATATAACTCAAACCTTGCAGGATCAATAGCAGGAGCAGTATTCCCGCTTCTTTTATCAGCTGTTGGTATTCTTGCTTCAATCCTTGGTGTATTCTTTGTGCGCGGTAAGGAGGGGGTTAATCCTCAGAAAGCACTTAATACCGGTTCTAATGTTGCAAATATAATCGTAGTTGTTCTTGCTATTATCTTAAGTAAGGCGTTACTTGGAACATTCAAGCCGTCAGGTGCTATTATTTCAGGACTTATAGTTGGTGTTCTTATTGGATATGTTACAGGAGTATATACTTCTGATGAACATAAACATGTTAAGAAGATTGCGCAGCAGTCAGAGACAGGATCTGCGACAAATATTATAAGTGGTCTTGCGGTAGGTATGGAATCTACAGTACTTCCGATAATATTTGTGGCTGCCGGAATATTTGCAGCATATCAGTTTGCAGGAATATACGGTATAGCACTTGCTGCTGTTGGAATGCTTGCAACGACAGGTAGTACGGTAGCTGTAGATGCTTACGGTCCTATAGCAGATAACGCAGGTGGTATTGCTGAGATGTCTGAGCTTGATGAAAGCGTTCGTGAGATTACAGATAAGCTTGATTCGGTAGGTAACACAACGGCTGCAATCGGTAAAGGATTTGCTATTGGTTCTGCTGCACTTACAGCACTTGCTTTGTTTGTTTCATTCTCTGAGACAGTTGAGCTTTCAGTTATTGATATACTTCAGACTAAGGTTGTTGTTGGTTTATTTATTGGTGGAATGCTTCCGTTCTTATTTTCATCGATCACGATGCAGGCAGTATCAAGAGCTGCATATAAAATGATTGAGGAAGTTAGACGTCAGTTTAAAGCAGACAAAGGTATTCTTGCTGGAACTTCAAAGCCTGATTACAAATCATGTGTAGGAATTTCTACTCAAGCAGCTCTTAAGGAAATGCTTCTTCCGGGAGTCATTGCTATTGTTGTTCCGATTGTTATAGGTATATTCCTTGGTACTGATGCTTTAGGCGGACTTCTTTGCGGAGCCCTTGTTACCGGTGTTCTTATGGCTATATTTATGGCTAATGCGGGTGGAGCTTGGGATAATGCAAAGAAATTTATCGAGGGCGGCAATCATGGCGGTAAGGGTAGTGAGCCGCATAAGGCTGCTGTAGTAGGAGATACGGTTGGTGATCCGTTTAAAGATACTTCAGGACCTTCAATCAACATTCTTATCAAGCTTATGACTATTGTTTCTCTTGTCTTTGCACCAATTTTTGTTGCTATATGCGATGGTGCCGGATTACTTAGTATGTTATTCTAGTTAAATAAAAAAAGGTCGTTGCCGCTTAGGTGACGGCCTTTAATATTGAAGAGGATTATATAAATGACATATGAAGAGACGCTTCAATTTATAGATGATGCAGCGGCATATGGAAGTGTTATGAATTTCGATGGAATAAATGCACTTCTTGAAAAGTTAAAGCAGCCTCAAAAAAAATTAAAATTTATTCATATAGCCGGAACAAACGGTAAGGGAAGCTGTGCTAAATATATTTCGGATATTATGACCTGTGCAGGATATAAAAGCGGTAGATTTTCTACACCGGAAGTGTTTTGCTATGAAGAAAAATTTACTATTAATGGTGAATTTATTCCAAAAGATAAATTGGCTTATTATTACACAGTGATTAAGAATGCTTGCGATAGAATTGTTGAAGAAGGAGCAAATCATCCGACTTTATTTGAAATGGAATGTGCATTGTCATTTTTATATTTTTCAAATGAACAATGTGATATAGTGATTTTAGAAGCCGGAATGGGTGGAAGAGATGATGCAACTAATGTTATTTGCAGCAAGCTCTTAAGTGTATTTACGCCTATAGGATTAGATCATATGGCCTATTTGGGCGATTCTATCGAACAAATAGCATTAAACAAGTCTGGTATTATAAGAAATTCAAATGCAGTACTTACTGCAATGCAAGACGATAAGATAATCGATATATTAAAAAAAGAGGCTCAAAAAAACAGATGTATATTAAGTATCAGCAAATTTGATCCGCTCTTTACAAGCATTAAGGATGATAAAATATTATTTTCATATAAGAATATTAGCAATATAACTATAGAATCTTTTGCGTTATATCAAGCTCAAAATGCTGCTCTTGCAATTGATGCAGCATTATTGTTAAAAGAACAGGGGTTTAATATCTCAAATGATGATATAATATTAGCACTTAAAAAGTCGCCATCATTTGGACGGTTTACGCCCATATGCAAAGAATATAATATCTTTATTGATGGTGCGCATAATATACCGGCTATAATAGCTTTAAAAGAAGCTATTAATCATAGATTTCCCAATAACAGAATAATTATTGTTATGGGGGTTCTTAAAGATAAGGCTTATAAAGAAATGTTAAATATTCTTAAAGAACTGACGCAAGATATTATATGCGTTGATACTAAAGGAGTTAGGGGACTTAGCGCAAAAGAACTATATCATTATGCTTCGCAAAATTTTGCTAATGCATATTGTTCAAAGGATTATACCGATGCGGTGCAATATGCACTAAGAGTATCCTCAAAGGATAGTGTAATAATTAGTTTGGGCTCGTTATCGTACTTGAAAAATATATACTTAGAATTTATGAAATTTTGCAAATCAGGAGAATATAATGGACAAAATTAAAATTGGTACCAGGAATTTTAAAACTGAAGGACATACATATGTTATGGGCATACTAAATGTCACCCCTGATTCGTTTTCTGATGGTGGTAAGTTTGATAGTGTTAGCGAATCTTTATATCATGTTAGGGAAATGATAAATGAAGGTGTAGATATAATAGATATTGGCGGAGAATCTACGAGACCCGGATATGTTAAGATTTCTGACGAAGAAGAAATTGAAAGGGTTGCACCGGTAATTAAATCAATAAAAGAGAATTTTGATATCCCGTTATCTATTGATACATACAAATCTTCAGTGGCAGAAGTAGCGCTGCGAGAAGGCGCAGATTTAGTCAATGATATCTGGGGATTAAAAGCTGATGGTAAAATGGCACATGTAATAGCACAGGCTGATGTACCTTGTTGCATAATGCATAACAGATCATCGGAAAAATATTGGGATGTTATGTTAGAAGTTAAACAGGATCTTGAAAAATCACTGATTATCGCAGAACAGGCCGGTATTTCCAATGACAAGATAATACTAGATCCCGGGATAGGCTTTGGCAAACAAAGCAAAGAAAATCTTATGATGATAGCGCGTCTAAAAGAGCTCAAAACGCTCGGATATCCATTGCTTTTAGGCGCTTCTTTAAAATCGGTTATAGGAAATACCCTAACTTTGCCTGTCGATCAAAGACTGGAAGGTACTTTGGTTACAACTGTATACGCAGTTAGAGCCGGAGCAATGTTTGTTAGAGTTCATAATGTAAAAGAAAATGTTAGAGCCATAAAAATGACAGAGGCGCTTATCGAACACGAAAGGAACAAAGATGGATCGGATTTCAATCAGGAAGCTTGAAGTATATGCTAATCACGGCGTTTTTCCTGAAGAAAATAAATTAGGGCAAAAATTTATAGTAAATGCACAATTAATGCTTGATTTAAGAAGCGCCGGAGTAAGCGATAAATTGACCTCATCAATTGATTATGCTGATGTATGTCGTTTTATAGCTTCATTTATGACGGAAAATACATTTAAGTTAATAGAATCCTGTGCATATCAATTATCAACTGCGCTATTGATTAGATATGATAAATTAACTGAGGTCTCATTGGAAATATTAAAACCATGGGCACCGGTAGGACTTCCGCTTGAAAGTGTAGCTGTAAGCATATGTCGTAAATGGCATTGTATTTATTTATCTCTTGGTTCAAATATAGGAGATAAAGATAAATATTTAGATAATGCAATAGCTATGCTTAAAGATGACAAAATGATTAAAAATATTACCGAGTCTAAGAGAATTATTACTAAGCCTTATGGAAATACAAATCAAGCTGACTTTCTTAATAGCGCCGTTAAAATTTACAGCCTGTATTCACCGCATGAATTATTAGATAAACTTCATGAGATTGAAAATCTAAACGGACGTGTGCGTAAAGAAAGATGGGGAGAACGTACGCTCGATTTAGATATTCTTTTTTATGACGATTTGGTATTATTTGACGAGGATTTGATTATACCGCATATCGATATGTCAAACCGCAAATTCGTATTAGAACCAATGGCAGAGATCGCGGCGGGATTAATACATCCTGTTTCACATACGACTATTTATGAAATGCTAAGCAAATTAAATAATATTTCATAAAATGAAATAAGGCTAATGATTCTTAAAATAATGCCGATATATGTAAATAGAAGTAGGTATATATATTTCAGACGAGATGACCCCCGCCTCTAAGCAAAGCGTAGGCGGGGGAGAGAAACTTGTCTCAGGCGGGGTTCAATCTCCGTCTGAGATATA
>CAJOPM010000062.1 GCA_905236225.1 uncultured Eubacterium sp. | reverse complement strand
TTTGATGCGCACGGATTCGGACAGGAATTTGTCTGCTGAAGCAGACCCGAATCCGGCGCGCAAGACTCGCGAGCGAGTCTTGACCTAAGGTGGAGACAAAGCTTTGCTTGAAAGTCTAGACATGCTTTTAACAGGCATCCTTTTTGGATGCCTGTTTCGTTTCGGAGGATTAATGATAGTAAATATTGAAGATGATTTTGACTTGGAAAAAATAGCAGGATGCGGGCAGTGTTTCAGAGCCAAAAGGATACAAGGCGGTTTCAGATTTGTGAGTCAAAAAAAGGTACTTACGATAATTAACAAGGATGATGGCATATACGATATTGATGCAGATGAGAAAGAATGGGAATCATTTTGGAAAAACTATTTTGATTTGTCTGTTAACTATAGAAACATTAGAGAGTCAATTGATCAAAAAGATAAATTCTTATTCAACGCATCAAAGCTTGGAAAGGGAATCCGAATACTTAGGCAGGACAAATTTGAGATGCTTATTAGTTTTATAATATCGCAAAGAAAGAATATACCTGCCATATCTAAATCTGTAGAGGCTATATGTACTAAGTTTGGAGAAAAAATTACTCACAATGGAGAAGTAATATATAGCTTTCCGTCTCCTAAAGCACTGTTTGAGGCATCGGATAATGATCTTAGAAAATGCGCTCTGGGGTATAGAGTACCATATGTAAAGGATGCGGCGTTTAGAGTATATAGCAACCAATTAGACCTTGATGCTATTGGGAAATTAGATGATGATTCTCTTAAAGAAAAGCTTAAGAGTGTAAAGGGAGTAGGGAACAAAGTAGCTGATTGCATCTGTTTATTTGCTTATCACAGATTGGCTGCATCTCCTGTGGATGTGTGGATTAAAAGAGCAATAGATGAACATTATGGGGGAGTTAATCCGTTTGACTCATATGGAAAATATGCCGGGGTTATGCAGCAATATATTTTTTACGCATATAAAAAATAATTATTATGACTAAAAGAGTTCTCATTAATTTCCCAATAACGCAACTATTATGATACAATTATAAAGATGTAATTTTCTAGGAATGTAATCATTGGGTTGGCAAATATTGAATATCATTTATATATAAGGAGTAATTATTATGAGCAAGGTAAGACGCATATACGTAGAGAAAAAACCTGATTATGCTATCAAAGCACTAGAGCTTAAGAATCAGATGGTCAGTTATTTGGGCATTGATAAATCCATCGATGTCAGAGTGCTTATTAGATATGATATAGAAAATGTCTCGGATGAGACTTATAAGAGGGCTCTTGGCACCGTCTTTAGCGAACCGCCGCTTGATTATTTGTATGAGGGTGAATTTGAGGCTGATAACGCAACAGTATTTTCGGTAGAGTTCCTGCCGGGACAGTTTGATCAAAGAGCAGATTCCGCCGAGCAATGTCTAAGGCTTTTAAATGAAAGAGAAGAGCCTGTAATAAAAAGCGCGGTTACTTATGTAATATCAGGTAAAGTAACTACAGAGCAGATAGAAAAAATCAAGTCTTATCTTATAAATCCGGTTGACTCAAGGGTGGCCGAAGAAAAGATGCCATCAACGCTGATTACAGAATATCCTGAGCCGCAAGATGTTGCCGTTCTTGATGGCTTTAGTCAAATGAATGACAGCGCGCTAAGGAATTTATTTGATAGCTTAGAACTTGCAATGACATATGAGGATTTTAAATGCATACAGGAATATTTTTCGGGCGAGGAAAAGCGCGATCCTACTATCACTGAGATTAAGGTTCTTGATACGTATTGGTCTGATCATTGCAGACATACTACGTTTTCTACTGAGCTTAAGGATATCAAATTTGAAGACGGAAGATACAAAGAACTTCTTGAGAATACTTATAAAGACTATTTAAATACCAGACAAGAACTTTATAAGGGCAGAGATGACAAGTATATTTCACTGATGGATATTGCGCTTATTGCCATGAAACAGCTCAAAAAGCAAGGGAAGCTTACTGATCAGGAGGAGTCTGACGAAATTAATGCCTGCAGTATTGTTGTGCCGGTAGATGTCGATGGCAAAACAGAAGAATATCTTATTAATTTTAAAAATGAGACACATAATCATCCTACTGAGATTGAACCGTTTGGAGGCGCGGCAACATGTCTTGGCGGTGCAATCAGAGATCCGCTTTCCGGAAGAACATACGTCTATCAGGCTATGAGAATAACAGGAGCAGCAGATCCTACGCTGCCTCTTGATAAGACCCTTGAAGGGAAATTGCCCCAGAGAAAGATTGTAACCGAAGCTGCAGAAGGGTACAGCTCATACGGTAATCAGATAGGACTTGCAACCGGATATGTACAGGAGATTTATCATTCTGACTATGTGGCTAAGAGAATGGAGATTGGTGCAGTTATTGCAGCAGCACCTCGCAGTGCGGTAAAAAGATTAAAACCTGAGCCAAATGACGTTATAATTCTCCTTGGCGGACGTACAGGAAGGGATGGACTTGGCGGAGCAACCGGCTCATCTAAGGCTCATACTACAGAATCAATAGATACTTGCGGAGCTGAAGTTCAAAAGGGTAATCCGCCAACAGAACGAAAAATACAAAGATTATTCAGACGTCCTGAGGTAAGCTGCCTTATAAAGAAATGTAATGACTTTGGAGCAGGCGGCGTATCAGTTGCAATAGGAGAGCTTGCAGACGGACTTGATATTAACTTGGATGTAGTGCCTAAAAAGTACGCAGGCCTTGATGGAACAGAACTTGCGATATCAGAATCGCAAGAGAGAATGGCTGTTGTTATAGCACCGGAAGATGAAAAGCAGTTCCTTGAGTATGCTGCACAGGAGAATCTTGAGGCAGTTAAAGTGGCTGTAGTTACAGATGATGCCCGACTTGTACTTAAATGGAGAGGCAAGGATATAGTTAATTTGAGCCGCAAATTCCTTGATACTAACGGAGCACATCAGCAGACTGCAGTAACAGTTGCAAGCCCCGAAGGAGATAATGAATTTCTCGATGAAATTATATTAGACGACGTTAGAGAAAGCCTGGATAATAATGATGTGATGCAGGCGTGGACTTTTGCGCTATGCGATATTAATTCATGCTCGCAAAAAGGTCTTGTTGAAAGGTTTGATTCCTCAATTGGTGCTGCAAGTGTGCTTATGCCCTATGGAGGCAGATATCAGCTTACACCCGCGCAGGTAATGGCAGCAAAGGTGCCTGTGATGGGGGGAAAGAGCGATGCGGCGACAATTATGTCATACGGATTTGACCCGTATTTGTCGAGCTGGAGTCCATATCACGGAGCCATTTATTCTGTGATTCATTCTGTTGCCAAAATTGTTGCAGCAGGCGGAGAATATCATAAAATACACTTTACTTTCCAAGAGTATTTTAAGAAGATGGGACAAGATGCTTCAAATTGGGGACAACCATTTAGCGCATTGCTTGGCGCATACAGAGCCCAGATGGAATTGGGACTGGCTTCAATTGGCGGTAAAGATTCAATGTCGGGAACATTTAATGATATTAATGTCCCGCCGACACTTGTTTCCTTTGCAGTTGATGTGGCAAATTCGAAAGATATTATTTCAAATGAATTTAAGAAAAATGACAGCGACATCATATGGGTTAAAATTCCAAAAGATGAGGATGGTGTCATAGATTTTAAGGTTACAACTAAGATTTATGATCATATTACTAAAGCGATAGGTAAGCAAGAAGTCATATCTGCATATGCTCCCGATGCCTATGGTATTGCAGTAGCTATATCCAAGATGGCGTTTGGAAATAAGATAGGTGTTAGCATAGAGAGCGGGTTAGATAAGGAAGATCTCTTTAAACCTGCTGTAGGAACTTTGCTGGTTGAAGTTCCGGCAAACAAACGCGATGAATTTTTAGATGACATTAAAGCTGCAGGCCTTAATGAGTATATAGAGATCATTGCGCACACCAATGCAACCAAAGATTTTGTATATGCTAACAATAAGCTTAGTATCAAAGATGCAATTAAACATTGGACCAGGCCGCTTGAGAATGTTTTTGCAACAAGAAGTACAGATGATAAGAGAACTTTTGATGAGAAGAATTATGAAGCAATTAATATACTGACAAGTTCATATAAGGTTGCAAAGCCCAGAGTATTTATACCGGTATTCCCCGGGACTAACTGTGAGTATGATTCTGCAAGAGCATTTGAGGCTGCCGGAGCAGATGTTGCAGTCAGAGTGTTTAGAAACCTAAATGAGATTGATATACGTCAGTCGGTTGATGAATTTGCAAATCAGATTAAACAGGCACAGATCGTAATGTTCCCCGGTGGATTCTCGGCAGGAGATCAGCCGGAAGGGTCAGCGAAGTTCTTTGCTACGGCATTTAGAAGCGGCAAAATAGCTGAAGCCATAACAGATTTGTTGGACAACAGGGATGGATTAATGCTGGGAATATGTAATGGATTCCAGGCACTCATCAAATTGGGATTGCTTCCTTATGGCGTTATAAGACAGCAGAGCGAAAACTCGCCAACGCTTACCTACAATACGATAGGCAGACATATATCTAAAATGGTATATACCAAAGTCGTATCAGATAAGTCACCTTGGCTTAAAGGAGCACCGCTTGGACATACTTTTGTATCGCCGGCATCACATGGCGAGGGCAGATTTGTTGCACCAACCGAAGTGCTCAAGGAATTGATGAAAAACGGACAGGTAGCTACTCAGTATGTTGATGAGATGGGCAGACCTACAATGGACGAAGAGTGGAATGTAAACGGATCATATATGGCAATAGAGGGAATAACATCACCTGATGGCAGAATATTCGGAAAGATGGCTCACGCTGAGAGAAGAGGCGATGGCGTAGCTAAGAATATATATGGCAAACAGGATATGAAACTTTTCGAGTCAGGAGTTAAGTACTTTACAGATTAAGGATAAGAAAGCAGGGTTTATCTTTTGAAATAAGAAAAGAGAGCATGAGATTCATGCTCATACTCTCTTTTTAAATGCAGGAGATGGGACTTGAACCCACACGATATTGCTACCACAGGCACCTGAAGCCTGCGCGTCTGCCAATTCCGCCACTCCTGC
>CAJOPM010000061.1 GCA_905236225.1 uncultured Eubacterium sp. | reverse complement strand
TTTGATGCGCACGGATTCGGACAGGAATTTGTCTGCTGAAGCAGACCCGAATCCGGCGCGCAAGACTCGCGAGCGAGTCTTGACATTAGATTACTCACAGGGGAAAGGGTATCCTTTCTCCTGTTGTTATGGCAGGGAGACTTAAGGAGGCAATATGTATAAAAAAGTTTCTACAGACCTTAATTTTGTAGACAGAGAGAAAGAGATTGCAAAATATTGGGCTGATAATGATATTTTCAAGAAGAGTATGGAGAACAGGAAAGAAGGGGAGACATATACTTTTTATGACGGTCCGCCAACGGCTAACGGTAAACCGCATATAGGGCATGTCCTTACTCGTGTTATTAAAGATATGATACCGAGATATCAGACAATGAAGGGCAAGTATGTTCCCAGAAAAGCCGGATGGGACACACATGGCCTTCCGGTAGAGCTTGAGGTTGAGAAACTCTTAGGACTTGATGGCAAAGAACAAATCGAAGAGTACGGCTTAGAGCCGTTTATAAACAAGTGCCGAGAGAGTGTATGGAAGTATAAAGGCATGTGGGAGGACTTTTCCGGGACGGTAGGATTCTGGGCTGATATGGACAATCCCTATGTTACTTATGAAGATGATTACATTGAGTCAGAATGGTGGGCACTTAAGAAAATATGGGATAAAAAGCTTTTATACAAGGGCTTTAAAATTGTTCCGTATTGCCCTAGATGCGGTACTCCGCTCTCATCACATGAAGTGGCGCAAGGTTACAAAGATGTCAAAGAAAAATCTGCCGTAGTCAGATTCAAGGTAAAAGGCGAAGATGCCTATTTCCTTGCTTGGACAACAACGCCATGGACGCTTCCGTCAAACGTAGCTTTATGTGTAAATCCTGATGAGAAGTATATCAAGGTTTCGGCAGCTGATGGAAAGACATACTATTTGGCACAGGCTTTGGCAGACAGTGTGCTTGGCTCTCTTTCTGAAAACGAAGACGAGAAGGCATATACTGTTCTTGAGACTTATGTGGGAAAAGATCTTGAGAAAAGAGAGTATGAGCCGTTATTTGATTTTGCAAATGAAATAATTGCAAAGCAGAATAAAAAAGCTTTTTATATAACTTGCGATGATTATGTTACAATGGGAGATGGCAGTGGAATAGTACATATAGCACCGGCTTTCGGTGAAGACGATGCTAATGTAGGAAGAAAATACGATCTGCCGTTTGTTCAGCTTGTCAATGAAAAGGGCGAGATGACACAGGAGACTTCATATGCAGGTCTGTTCTGCAAAAAAGCAGATAAGCATATATTAAAAGATTTAGATGCAGCAGGACTATTATTTGATGCACCTGCATTTGAACATAGTTATCCGCATTGCTGGAGATGTGATACTCCTCTTATTTATTACGCCAGAGAGTCATGGTTTATAAAAATGACTGAGGTGAAGGATAATTTAGTTAGGAATAACAAGACTGTAAACTGGATACCGGAATCCATTGGAAGTGGAAGATTTGGAGACTGGCTTGAGAATATTCAGGATTGGGGCATCTCAAGAAACAGATATTGGGGCACGCCTCTTAACGTATGGACTTGTGACTGCGGCCATATGGAATGTATTGGAAGCAGACAGGAGCTTTTTGAAAAATCAAAAGATGAAGCAGCTAAAAGTGTTGAGCTTCACAGACCTTTTATAGATAAGATCGAGCTTGATTGTCCTGAGTGTGGGGGCAAGATGCACAGAGTAAGTGAGGTTATAGATTGCTGGTTTGATTCGGGTGCTATGCCGTTTGCGCAGCATCATTATCCGTTTGAAAATCAGGATGTGTTTGAGAAACAGTTCCCGGCAGCATTTATCTCAGAGGCTGTAGATCAGACCAGAGGATGGTTTTACTCTCTTATGGCAGAGTCTACTCTCTTATTTGACAAGGCACCTTATGAAAATGTTATTGTCTTAGGCCATGTTCAGGATGAGAATGGGCAGAAAATGTCTAAGTCCAAGGGTAATGCAGTTGATCCTTTTGATGCGCTGGCCAATTACGGAGCAGACGCAATTAGATGGTATTTTTATATCAACTCTGCACCGTGGCTTCCAAATAGATTTCATGGAAAAGCAGTGCTTGAAGGACAAAGAAAATTCCTTTCAACACTTTGGAATACTTATGCATTTTATGTGTTATACGCAAATATTGACGAATTTGAAGCAGCAGATCATAAGTTGGATATGGCTACGCTCAATATTATGGACAAATGGCTGTTATCTAAGCTTAATACTCTTATTATTACAGTTGATGAGGCACTATCCTCATACAAGATACCTGAAGCAGCAAGAGCGCTTGATTCGTTTGTTGAACAAATGAGTAATTGGTATGTCAGAAGATCGAGAGAACGTTTCTGGGCAAAGGGTATGGAGCAGGATAAGATTAATGCGTATATGACGCTCTATACTGCAATTGTTACCGTTTGTAAATGTGCAGCTCCGATGGTGCCGTTTATGACAGAAGAGATTTATCAAAATCTGGTAGCAGGACATCTGGAGGGCGTGGCGCAGAGTATTCATCTTTGTGATTATCCTACAGCTGATAAATCTATGATAGATACAAAGCTTGAAGAAGATATGCAAGAAGTACTTTCAATCGTATCTTTGTCAAGAGCGGCCAGAAATGCTGCTAATATCAAGAATCGTCAGCCTATAGGCAAGCTCTATATTAAAGCACAAAGCAAGCTTTCGGACTATTATATAGATACAATTAAGGATGAGCTTAATGTTAAAGAAGCTTCATTTAAAGACGACGTATCAGAATATACAGACTATACATTCAAACCACAGCTTAGAACGGTAGGACCAAAGTACGGAAAGTTCTTAAAGCAGATACAAAAGGCTTTATCCGAGATTGATGGCAGCAAAGCTATGAAAACTTTAGCCCAAGAAGGAAGCCTTAAATTCCCACAGATCGATCCGAGCATAGAACTTTTGGAAGAGGATTTGCTTATTACCATTTCTCATAAAGAGGGATATATGGCTCAGGAAAATGGCGATATTACGGTTGTAATTGAGACGACATTATCTGAGGAACTTATTGAGGAAGGTTTTGTAAGAGAAATTATCAGCAAAGTCCAGACTATGAGAAAAGAAGCGGATTTTGATGTGATGGACAGAATCAAAATATCCAGTACGGGCAATGACAAGATTGCGGATATTTTCGATAGAAATGCAGATCTTATCAGTAAAGAAACACTGGCAGATGAGATAGTAAAGGGCGAGATACTTGCAAATTCCAAAGAGTGGAATATCAATGGCGAAAAAGTCACACTTTCGGTAGAAAGAAAGGGGAATTAGTGTATGAATGAAGTGTTCGAGAAAGAAAAATTCAAAAAAGAGGTGAATGATGCGGTAAGAATGCTGTATCGAAAGAAACTCGAAGAGGCAACAGGACAGGAAGTGTATCAGGCTGTATCCTATGTTGTCAAAGATGTAGTGATTGACAATTGGATGAAGACACAAGAAGCTATAAAGCGTGAAGATCCGAAGATTGTTTATTACATGTCTATGGAGTTCCTTATGGGTAGAGCGTTGGGCAATAACTTGCTTAACTTGACCGCATACAACGAGGTCAAAGAGGCTCTCGACGAGATGGGAATCAATCTTGATATGATCGAGGACGAAGAGCCCGACCCGGCTCTTGGTAACGGAGGTCTGGGAAGACTGGCAGCATGTTTTTTGGATTCTCTTACAACACTTGGATATCCTGCTTATGGATGTGGAATCAGGTATCATTATGGAATGTTCCGCCAAAAGATTGTAGATGGAAGTCAGGTTGAGGTTCCTGACAACTGGCTTAAGGACGGATATCCATTTGAACTGTGTAGACGCGAGTATGCCAAAGAGATAAAGTTCGGAGGATATGTCAAAGCGCAGGAGGGCGAAGGCGGCAAACTTCGTTTTGTTCAGGAAGGATACCAGTCTGTTATGGCAATACCATATGATATGCCGGTTATCGGTTACGGTAACGACATGGTTAATTCGCTTATGATATGGGATGCCGAGCCGGTTGAGGTATTCAAGCTCGATTCGTTTGACAAGGGTGATTACAGGAAGGCTGTTGAGCAGGAAAATCTTGCGAAGAACTTGGTTGATGTATTATATCCAAATGACAGTCATATACAAGGTAAGGAGCTAAGACTAAAACAGCAGTATTTCTTTATATCGGCATCTGTTCAAAGAGCTCTTGCAAGATATAAAAAAGACCATCCGGACATCAGAAAGTTCTACGAAAAGGCTACATTCCAGCTCAACGATACGCATCCGACAGTTGCCGTAGCTGAGCTTATGAGAATTTTGGTTGATGAGGAAGGTCTCTCATGGGATGAAGCGTGGGATGTAACTACCAAGACCTGTGCATATACTAATCATACAATTATGTCGGAGGCTCTTGAGAAATGGCCGATAGAGATATTCTCAAGATTGCTTCCGAGAGTTTATCAGATAATTGAAGAGATCAACAGACGTTTTATAGAGAAGATACGCGCGCAGTTCCCGGATGATCCGCAAAAAGTTGAGCGTATGGCTATAATTTATGACGGCCAGGTTAAAATGGCGCATCTTGCAATCGCTGCAGGCTACTCTGTAAATGGTGTTGCCGCTCTTCATACGGAGATATTAAAGACCAGAGAACTTAAGGATTTCTACGAGATGTTCCCGGAGAAATTCAACAACAAGACCAATGGTATTACACAGAGAAGATTTTTGCTTCACGCTAATCCGCTTCTTTCAAATTGGATTAGCAATCATATTGGATATGATTGGATTAGAGATCTTTCACATCTTTCAAATCTTAAGATTTATGCAGATGATGAAAAGGCACAGCAAGAATTTATGCAGATTAAATATCAGAATAAGTTGCGCCTTGCACAGTATATTTCGGAGCATAATCATATTGAAGTAGATCTTAGGTCTATCTTTGATATACAGGCAAAGCGTCTGCATGAGTACAAGAGACAGCTTATGAATATACTTCATATTATGTACTTGTATAATAAATTAAAAGAAAATCCAAATATGGATTTCTACCCGAGAACATTTATTTTCGGAGCAAAGGCAGCAGCCGGTTATAAGAATGCGAAACTTACTATAAAGCTTATCAATAATGTGGCGGATATTATTAACAATGATTCGTCTATTGACGGTAAGATAAAGATTGTATTTATTGAGGATTACAAGGTTTCAAATGCCGAGATATTATTTGCGGCAGCAGATGTCAGTGAACAGATTTCAACGGCGAGCCGCGAGGCATCAGGAACCGGTAATATGAAGTTTATGTTAAACGGTGCGCTCACACTTGGAACCATGGATGGCGCTAACGTTGAAATGGTTGAAGAAGTCGGAAGAGAGCATGCATTTATCTTCGGAATGTCGGCTGAGGAAGTAATTGAGCATGAGAAAAAGCGTGATTATGATCCGAAAGAGATATTTAACACAGACCAGGATATCAGACAGGTGTTGATGCAGCTTATTAATGGTTTCTACTCTGACAATGATACTGAACTTTTCAGAGACCTTTACGATTCGCTTCTTAATACTGACAAGAGAAGAATTGCAGATCCATACTTCATACTTAAGGATTTTAAATCTTATCATGAGGCGCATCTTGAAGTCGAAAAAGCATATAGAGATCAGAAACGCTGGGCAAAAAGCGCCATCTTAAATGTTGCAAGTTCCGGTAAGTTCTCATCGGACAGAACTATAGAAGAGTATGTTGCAGACATTTGGAAATTAAAGAAGATTAAAGTTAATCCGTAGGATGGTCGTAATTTTCTAGGTGACAATTAAAATAACATGTGCTACAATAGCTGTTATGGTTGGAAGATATAGGCTTCCATAATATGAATATGATGAAAGTTTTATTGTAACGAGGAGGAAATTAAAATGGGAATGAAGCATGCGGTAGGTCGTAAAGCCTTTGAGACTGCGTTCAATGCTGTGTACAAGTATGTCAACAAGGACAGGGAGAAGAATATGCTTAAACTTCTTAACCTGGCTCACAAAGCCACGGGTAATTCTTTTCCTGAATTTTTCTGGGATAATGCAATCGAGATGTTCTCGAATCCGGATGCTAAGTGGACTAAGGTAGTCTATTGGGCGTTTGAACATCTTAATCCTAATCTTGTTAAGATGCATGTGCTGAACTTAGGATATGAAGCAGGTCTTACAGGTTTTAAGGAAGTACTTGCGAATCGTGAGAAGTACGGCTGTAACGTGCCGTGGGTTATCCTTATGGATCCTACCAGTGCCTGCAACTTGAAATGTACAGGATGCTGGGCAGCAGAGTATGGACACAAGATGCAGCGTTCATTTGAACAGCTTGATGATCTTATCTGTCAGGCAAAAGAGCTTGGAATTCATTTCTTCGTAATGACAGGTGGAGAGCCGCTTACGAGAAAAGCTGACATTATTAAGCTTGCCGAAAAACACAATGATTGTGCATTCCATATATTTACAAATGGTACTCTTATCGATGAAGAGCTCTGCAAGGAGACTATTCGTGTCGGCAATATCTCTTATGCACTTAGCGTAGAGGGATACGAAGAGGTTAATGACTCTCGTCGTGGCCAGGGTGTGTTCCAGAAAGTTATGAATGCTATGGAGCTCATGAAAGAGTATGGACTTATATATGGTGTTTCAATTTGCTATACCAGCAAGAATTATCAGGTAGTTACATCGGATGAGTTTATAGATATGCTTATTGATCACGGATGTATTATGGCTTGGTATTTCCACTATATGCCGGTAGGAAAGGATGCATCGGTAGATTTGCTTTTGAGTCCTGAGCAGAGAGAATATATGGTTCACAGAGTACGTGAAATTAGAGCGTTAGAAGGCGGCAAGCCACTCTTTACCATGGACTTCCAAAATGATGCAGAGTTTGTAGGGGGATGTATAGCAGGCGGTAAGAACTATCTTCATATCAATGCAAATGGAGATGTAGAGCCTTGTGTATTTATACACTATTCTAACTGCAACATCGATGATAATACTTTGCTTGAGTGCTTACAGTCACCTCTCTTTATGCAGTATCATGATACAATGCCGTTCAATGATAATCAGCTTAGACCTTGCCCGATGCTTGAGAATCCGGAATATATCAAGAAGATGGTTGATGCTTCGGGAGCACATTCTACTGACTTTATGTCACCTGAATCTGTAGATGAGCTTGTAGCCAAGACAAAGCCTTATGCAGATACATGGAAACCGAAAGCAGATGAGCTTTGGGCTGCGCGTCAGGAAGAGATAGAGCAAAAGATTAAAGAGCGCGAAGAAAAGTATGGACCGGCACCGGAGAAAAAAGCACAATAATAATATTAGATCAATTTCAGGGAATCCGAGTTTATCGGATTCCTTTTTTTGATTATCTTTAATTTGAAATTCAAATTCTGTATAATTAAATATATCTCAGACGAGATGCCCCCCGCCTCTAAGCAAAGCGTAGGCGGGGGAGAGAAACTTGAATATAGTGTGCTTTTAGGGGAGGAGAGTATTAATGACTAAACGCATTTTCACACTTGTTGCAGTTGTTCTTATATTAATTACTGCAATCTTTCAAATCAATATAACTTACGCAAAAGAGAATGACGGCGTCTATGACGAACTTTCACAAATTGAGGATAAGAAAATAGGAGTGATAACCGGAAGCGTGCAGGCTATACAGGCGCAGGAGTTTTTTCCTGATGCACAGTTTTATTTTTATGATACGGAAACTGATATGTTGACGGCACTTAAAAATGGCAAGATTGATGCGTTTGCACATTCAGAAGCAATAGTCAGGTACATGATGACTGAAAATCCGGAACTTACATATATTGATGAGAATATTTCCGGCCTGATGCAGGCAGGAGCTATATTTTCAAAAACGAAAAGGGGTAAGGCTCTGTGCGATGACTATAGCGAGTATATACTGAAAATCAAAGAAAACGGTTTATACGATGAAATTTATGATAAGTGGTTTGAAGAAACTGCGAGTGAACAAAAGGTTACAGACCTTGATAAGTTAACAGGTGAGAATGGCACGCTTCGCATAGCAATAGATGAAGCTATGGTACCGTTTGCATTTATAAAGGATGACCAGGTTGCCGGGATGGATATTGATATTATAGTCCATTATTGTGAGGAAAAAGGTTATTCGCTTGAGATAAACAGCATGAATTTTAACAGTATATTGCCGGCCGTCTCAAGCGGCAAGGTCGACCTTGCCTGTGGTGGATTTGCATATACTAAAGAGCGTGCCCAAAGTGTATATTTTGCTGAGCCAACATTTGAGGGCGGTTCTGTAATGGCTGTTCTTAAAGCAGATAATTCATCGGGAACAAAGACTCCTGCTTATACTCTCGAAGATATAAAAAAACCGGGCACAAGAATTGCTGTAATCACCGGTACAGAGCTTTATGAAATGGCAAAAAAATACTTTCCGGACGCTGAGTATATGATTTATGACACATTTGCCGATGTATTTGAAGCCCTTGACAGTGGAAAAGCTGATGCTGCGCTAGGCTATGAGTCATGTGATAGTTATTTGAAAGACGGATATGAGAATATTACATATTTGCCCGATTCGATAGAACAGCTTGAATACGGATTTGCCACGCAGAAAAATAAAAAGGGTGAAAAAATCTGCGAGGAAATGAATGAGTACTATGGTGCGCTTATTGAAAGCGGTAAATTTGATGAGCTTAAAGATAAGTGGGAAAATTCTGATGGCGAGCAGACTATAGAGTCATATAGCTATAGTGGTGAAAATGGAGTACTAAAGGTTGCGACAACCGGACTTTGGTCACCTATGACTTATTATGTTGGAGATGAGCTGACAGGTTTTTTTGTAGAACTTATAGATGGTTTTTGCCAGGAATACGGTTACACACCATCATACGAAACTATGGTTTATCCATCAGAGCTTGCAGGACTTGCCGGCGGTACATATGATGTAATAGCTGATACGATGGTAATTACGCCTGAAAGGCTCGAGCAGATGAATATAACTGATCCAATGTTCGATGCCGATATATATCTTTTTGTGCCGGTTGCAGAACATACAGAACAAAGCACCGGATTTTTTAAGTCAATAGCGCACAGCTTTATCAAAAATTTTGTGCGTGAGCAGCGCTGGAAGCTGCTGCTTGAAGGAATTAAAGTGACGCTTTTGCTTTCTGTTTTTGCAGGCGTTATAGGTACCGCACTGGGCGCTCTTATCTGTTTTCTTAAGATGAGAAGGAATAAGATACTAAATATCATCGCAGATATCTATATAAAAATATTTAGAGGTATTCCAATTGTGGTTTTGCTGTTGGTGCTTAATTATCTGGTGTTTACGGGAGCCAATTTTCCGGCATTTATTGTATGTGTAATAGGCTTTGCATTGGACTTTTCGGCATATACATCCGAGATGTTTAGAAAAGGTATAGAAGCCGTGCCGCAAGGACAGGCTTTAGCAGCAAAAGCGCTAGGATTTGGCGATTTTCATGGCTTTTGTAAAGTTGTTTTTCCGCAGGCAATGATTCATATACTTCCGGTTTACACAGGTCAGTTTATAGCACTTGTGAAATTGACTTCTGTAGCAGGCTATATTTCTGTTATGGATTTAACCAGGGCAGCGGATTTGATCAGGAGCCGTACGTATGAGGCATTTTTCCCGTTGATACTTACGGCAGTTATATACTTGATTTTATCGATTATTTTGATTGCATTTCTGAGGTTGCTCGAGAAGAAGATTACACCGCAGACAAGAAAGGTATCTAAGGTTAAGGGATTACTTGACGCATATAAAAGAGGTGATATAAAACCTTTAGATAAAGCGAAGAATGATTTCGATGAGAATGAATCAAATATATTGTACAGCGTTTCTCATATTATGAAAAAATATGAAAATGTTATGCCTATAAAAGATATGACTTGTGAAATCAGAAAAGGAGATGTAATAGCAATAATCGGACCGTCCGGGACAGGCAAGAGTACATTTTTAAATATGCTTAATCAGCTGCAGCCGGCCGATAAAGGAGAGATTTTATTTAAGGGAGAAAATATTTTAGCTGATGGTTATGATTTAAAAAATCTACGCAAGCGCGTCGGAATGGTATTTCAGTCATTTAACTTATTTTCTCACCTTACAATTGTAGAAAATATAATGCTCTCACAGGTTGAACTTTTAGGCAGAAGTAAAGAAGAAGCACTATGTTGCAGTATGGATGTACTTCGTCAGGTAGGACTTACAGAAAAAGCTCTTAATTATCCCGACGAGCTTTCCGGAGGACAGAAGCAGCGTGTGGCAATAGCCAGGCAGATTGCTATGGATCCCGAGATGATCTTGTTTGATGAACCTACATCGGCTCTTGATCCGACGGCTATAGAGGAAGTCCTTTCTGTTATCAGAAATCTTGCAAGGCGCGGCACGACAATGGTGATTGTAACTCATGAGATGAATTTTGCAAGGGATGTATCAAATAGAGTGTTTTATCTGGATGAAGGAATTATCTATGAAGAGGGTACGCCCGGTGAAATTTTTACAGAGCCGAAAAAAGAAAAGACTAAAATGTTTATAGGCCACCTTAAGATGATTAGCTTTAAACTAAACGGAGCAGATTTTGATTTGGGTGAGGCAATATCAAAGATAGAGGCATTTGGACATCGTTATGTGATAGAACATGCAATAACAAGGCGTATGCTGACAATAGCAGAGGAACTTGGAATTGCCATTATACAGGAACATTTCGGGGAAAAAACCGATGCTTATCTTGAATTTGAATATCAAGATAAGACAGGTAAGATGCGCTTTAGAGCAACATATAAGGGTGAGGAATTTGATCCTGTTAAACAAGGGGATGATATCAGTGTGGCACTTGTAAAAAATGCACTAAGTGATATTACATTTAATTATTCTGAGGGAACAGGTGTTATAGAGGGAATCATTAATTAGAAGAAAAAGCTACTTTACAAAACCAAACATACGTTCTATAATATACCTTACACAAAGGGGTGAATGACGTATGGAGCATAGGATACTAGTATATGGGGGGAGCAGTACCATAGTTTTGGCGATGCATCCCCCCATTATGTTATGAAGCTGTATCTGAGCTATGGATCGCAGTATAGATATATTTTGCGGCTTGATCGATATTGTTAAGATTAGGAGCATATTCTGCCAGGATGTCAATATCGTATTGGTCTTCTATATCCGCAATACAGCAGAATAGGTCGATACTATTCATCTTTAAATCCTCGATAAATGAATCTGCTGTGGAAATGGCATCGCGCTCTTCATCTGTATAGTTAAGGGTTTTAGCGATGATGCTTAGCACATTGGCTTTTATTTCATCAAGCTCTTTTTCCGCGGGGCCATATGATGTGCGCTCATCAGTCATTTCAGAATTATTACTTTTATACAAATTAGATAGAGCAAGTTCTTCATATTGGTCTATGTTTTCTTTTACCTTATAATGCATTACCTTCATATTTCCGGAAACAGGAAGTCTTTTATTGGTTATAAAGGCCCGAGTGACTCTTTCACCTATGGGAAGAGATTCGTTTATTTTTCTTATTTGCTTAAGGTAGTTATCACGGTCAAAGTCGTTTGAAATCTGAGATATTATAGAGATATCTTCATAGCTTTCATTTTCGATGCCGATAATGCATGATTTTTCTACGCCCGATAACGCTGAAAAGTATTGCTCTAGCTCATCGGGATAGATGTTCTCTCCGCTGGCGCTTATTATGACATCTTTTGTGCGGCCGCAGATGAATAGACCGAAGGGGGTTCTTTTTACAATATCCCCGGTTGCAAACCACTTTGCGGTATCTCGCGGAACAATTTTTCCGTCTATAATATGAGCGGAGTAGAGCGCATCTCCGCGGATAAAAAGTTCACCTTCATCACTTGTGCCATTGCCTATTTTGTACTCCGTAAGCGAGAAGGGCGTTCCGATACTTCCCATCTTACGCTGAGTGGGATCAAGCGATGTTTCAACAGATATGATACCGGTTTCTGTCATACCAAACCCATTGCATAACGGGTAACCGATGTCGTTTAGTAACGATAGCGTTTCCGACGGCACATGACCGCCACCGGTTATCATTGAACGTATCTGTGTCCCGAGAGTTTTTTTCTTTATTATGTATTTGGTAATAGGATTAAGGCCCCTAGAGCCCAGTTCTCTTTTAATACCTGATGCAAGAGCATTGAAGAACATAGGCACACAATAGAGGTGTGTTATGCCGCATCTTTTGCTGGTGGCAAGTATTGTATTAGCTGATTTGTCTTTGCAAAATACGAGAACCTTGCCTGTACACGCGTAGAGCAGATATACGACAGAAAAGCCGAATATGTGGTGAAAGGGGAGAAAAGCAAGCAGTTTGCAAGGCTTATTTTCGATAAATGGCATATCCGGATTGACTTGTTTTGCATCGTCAAAGCTAATAATGTGGCCGGCAATGGTGCGTGCATCGTAGAGAAATATACGGCTTATGTCTGTTGTACCTGAGGTACACAGTGCTATATATTCACCCCAGTGCTCATGACCCGGCTCATCGCCGCGAAGAACCTGCGCAGCGTCGATGAATTCAAGATTGCTTCCGTCTATGGGATGCGCAGCCACATAGCAAGTTGCATGAGCCTCGGCCATCAGGTTGTTGAGCTGCTCGGGGCGTGCAGATGGATTAAGCAGCAGCGGCAGCTGACCTGACATTAGGATACCCCAAAGGAGCACCGGCCAATCCATACAAGTATCGTATATAAGTCCAACGACGTCGCCGGCCGGTCTCTTCTTTTCCATAACACCGCAGGCGCAATAGGACATACGAATGTATTCGCGGTAGGTACGCCGGATGATGTTGTCGTGCTCGTCGATTATTTCGGCAGCAGTATCATCTAAAAATCGTTCCATCATATGGAATATGCCCTGGTAGCTGGGGGTTTCTTTAAGTAATTTTAGTGTATCATGCCAAACATTTTGTGCCATTAAAAAAGCCTCCTTTATAGTCCTATATAAAATAATATCACTAGATTTTAGAGTAAGTAAAGCAGACATTCGAAATTCGCTTCGCTACCTCCTCATAAACGCAGAAACACTTTGTGTTCCTCATAAGGATGGGCTTTAACTCAGTCGGAGTGCAAGCTCCGACTTAAGTTAAACGCTCCGCTTTTGATGCGCACGGATTCGGACAGGAATTTGTCTGCTGAAGCAGACCCGAATCCG
>CAJOPM010000060.1 GCA_905236225.1 uncultured Eubacterium sp. | reverse complement strand
TGCGTTTCAAATACATTTTTGTTGTTAAGTTTAGATATGGAAATCTGGGTAATTTCCATATCTTCAATCCCGTATTTTTTGAAAAGTATTGGAACCTGATTTAGAAGATTAAGTTCAAGCGTATAAATAACAAATTCCATCTTGGGATTAATAATAAGAAGATTTGCAATCTCTTCTTCTAAGTTTTTATCGGCAACTATAAATGCAAGTGATGGCTGAGGAAGGCTCTTAAGAGTTGCTACCTCACAATCCTTGACAATCTCGACATTGTTAAGCCCGAACCTTACGGTATTATCCTCCATAGTCTCTCTGTCTCCGGCACGATACTCAACAGAAATTATAGTTCCCTCGTTGGCAATCATCGCAGCTTCAACCGATATAGATTCGCCGCTTATGATGCATATAACATCAGATGCATCAATATGGAGCATGCTCATGATGACGGCTCTTATTTCTGAGCCCACATAACGAATAGGACCATTGGAAAAGTTATCCTTGCTAAGACCTATCTTGTAGGTACTCTTTGCGTCGTGATTTAAGATAACCATTGCTGCAGGCTTGTTAAGCTCTGTATTGATACAATTTCTGACCTTGGTAACTTCACAATCGCCATCAGGATCTGATCCCTCTTTATAGTAAATATCGCATTCACCCAGACCGCATGCCCATAAGTCATAAAAGAAGTTGCCATGCTCACCGTCTGAAAGAATCATTACACATTTGTTGGATTCAATGGTTGGGATTACGTTTTTGTTCTTCTTACTGATGTCCATAATCTTAACTTTTTCAAAATTAAGATTGGCCTGTTCGGAAAAATAGCCCAGCCAGGAAAGGATTCGTTTGTTGCTGAAAATAGTTTCGGTATTATCCATATCATAGTCCCCTTTCGAATATTTCTATACATTATAACACATTAGTATTATGTATGATAAATATTCTATATTACACAACTAATTTGAGAGTAAGTATGTTATAATTAGGCAAATGGTGGCAGACGTCACCGTTTAATATACAGTAAAGGAGCGATAGTTATGCGAATTACTATTACAGGAAAGAATCTGGACCTTACGGACGGAATCAAGGCAGCAGTGGAGGAGAAGCTTAGCAGACTTGAGAAGTACTTTACAAAGGACACCATAGCCAATGTTACGCTTAGTGTTGAAAAGGAGAGAAAAAAAGTCGAAGTCACAATCCCTATGAAGGGCAATATCCTTCGTGCGGAGCAGGTAAGTGACGATATGTATGTTACTATAGACCTTGTAGAGGAGATATTAGAGCGCCAGCTTGTTAAATACAAAAACAAAATGGTTACACAGTATCAGAGCGGTGAGAGCCTTAAGCAGGAATTCATTGAGCAGGATACGGATGATGATGAGGTTAAGATTATCAGAACCAAGAGATTTGGAATAAAGCCTATGTTTCCTGAAGATGCATGTGTACAGATGGAACTTCTTGGACATGATTTCTTCGTATTTAGAAATGCCGATACCGATGAGGTTAACGTAGTATATAAAAGAAAAGGTCATACATACGGATTGATAGAGCCACAGTGCTAATTGAACGCAGTGTTTCTGTGTTTATGATGAATATGAGGTCGCCTGATAGGCGGCCTCATATTATTTTGACCCAAAAAATACAGACTGTGTTAAAATAAAGCTTATGAAATCGCCGAAGCATATTTATTATAAGAGCAAAGGACAATTTAAGGGAATAGATGCAACAGTGCTAAAGCTTATAGCAGTAATTACCATGCTTATTGATCACATTGGAGCATCATTTATAGAAGAAGGACTGCAAAGGAGCGCTGCGTTTAATCAGGAGACGTATTATTACATTAACAATATAGACCTTTTGTTTAGAGCTATTGGAAGGGTGTCGTTTCCGATATTTTGTTTTTTGATCGTAGAGGGTTTTTTCAAGACAAAGAATCTGAAAAAATACCTGATTCGTATGATTGCCTTTAGTGTAATATCTGAAATCCCATTCGATATGGCATTTAGTAATACCTTTTTTGATTTTGACTATCAAAATGTTTTCTGCACGCTTAGCATAGGTCTTATCGCAATGACCTTAATTCAGCGACAAGAAAATATTATAATGAAAATTGCAACGGGAGCCGTATGCGCTGCGGGCGCGCAGCTTTTGGGAACTGATTACGGAGCTTATGGAGTTGTATTGATTCTTGGATTCTATTTCTTATATAGAATGAAATTTTCAAAAGAAATGCTTAGCTGCGTGATGATAGCTTTGGAATCTTCGTTTCCGAGGATGCTTATACCGATAGGGATTTGTGCATCTTCTTTGTATTTATACAATGGCGAGCGGGGCAAGGGGATGAAATATTTTTTCTATGTTTTTTATCCTGCCCATCTTTTTGTTTTAGGACTTATATTGCATATTTGTTTTAGGAATTAACTATGAAAGAAAGATCTTATATAACATTTGGAATATTGGCAAATGTAGATGCTGGTAAGACCACGCTCAGCGAAGGTGTGCTCTATTATGCCAAAATGATCAAGAATATGGGCCGGGTTGATAAGCAGGATGCCTATCTTGATAACAATCAAATAGAAAAAGACAGAGGGATTACCGTATTTTCAAAGCAGGCTATCATAACTACGGAAGATATTTGCTATGTGCTTATAGATACGCCGGGTCACGCTGACTTTGGGGCAGAGACGGAAAGAGTGCTTAGCGTGCTTGACTATGCAATATTTGTGATAAGTGCCACAGATGGAATCGGTGCGCAGAGCAGGCGCCTCTTTGAGTTGCTTGAAATATTCGATATTCCTACTTTTATATTTGTAAATAAAATTGATCTGGCCATAGACGATAAATCAGAAATATTATCTCAAATAAAAGATGTACTTGGCGATAATGTGATAGATATTACAGATGGTTATACCGGCGAAATCAAAGAAGAGATTGCGCTTTGTGATGATAATGTTTTATCAAAATATTTATCAACGAACAGACTGGAAAAAGAAGATATAGTTAATCTTATTTTGGAGAGAAAATTTTTCCCGTGTGTATTCGGTTCGGCGCTCAAGATGAAAAATGTAGATAAGCTGTTTGAATATTTCAAAGAATATACCAAACCGGCTGAATATCCGGACGAATTTAGCGCAAGAGTATTTAAAATCACCAGAGATGACAAAAACAACAGGCTGACGCATCTTAAAGTAACAGGCGGTAAGCTTAGAGTCAAACAAAGCATCAAGATAGGTGATACGCAAGAGAAAGTAAACGAAATAAGAATTTATTCATCCGATAAATATAAATCCGTTCAATATGCATCAAAAGGATGCGTCTGCGCCGTCACGGGGCTTGATTTTACTTATCCGAATCAGGGCATCGGAGAAAATGAAGATGAAATTGGTACTCATATAAAACCTCATCTTCTCTATGAAATTGTTTTAGACGATGGAGAGGATGTATTTAAAGCATATGAAAAGCTTAAAGAATTTGAACAGGAAGATCCTATGCTTTTTATAGAAAAGAATGACGATGTCATAACGGCTGCCATAATGGGAGACGTGCAGCTTGATATTATAACAGAGCTGATAAAAGACAGATATGGCCTTAATATCCGCTTTTCAAGGCCAAGGGTAATATACAAGGAAACTATTGCAAAAAGCGTTATAGGTGTAGGGCATTATGAACCGCTTAGGCATTATGCGGAGGTGCATCTTAGGCTGGATCCTTTGGAAAGAGGAGAAGGAATAGTAATAAAAAGTGAGTGCTCGCAGGATGTGCTTAGCATAGGATATCAGAAAAATATTATTTCATATCTTGAGGACATAAGACTAAAAGGTGTGCTCACAGGTGCTGATATTACAGATATTAAGATTACGCTGATATCGGGAAGAGCTCATGAGAAACACACAGAAGGGGCGGATATGAGACAGGCTGCGCTGCGTGCGCTTAGGCAGGGCTTGATGAGCGCAGAAAATATATTGTTAGAGCCCTACCTTGACTTTAGGGTAGAGACTGCAACCGAGTATATAGGAAGGGTGATGAGTGACCTTAACAATATGGGGGCAAATTATTCATCACCTGAAAATGATGCAAATAAATCGATTTTGCGAGGAGTAGTTCCTGCGGCAGCCTTTGGAGATTATACCAATACATTTATCTCATATACACATGGCGCGGGGGTGATTAATACCCAGCTTCTAGGATATGATGTATGCAATATGGCAGACGAAGTTATAAAAAAGGCGGCCTATGATCCGGGCAGAGATTTAGAAAATCCTTCTTACTCGGTATTTTGTATAGGAGGTGCTGCATCGGATGTGCCGTGGGATAGGGCGTATGATATGATGCATCTTCCCGTCGAGACAATAGATTTGCCAAACAATCAAGATACAACTCCTGAGCCGATAGTGATAAAAGAATCAAAGGATGAGAAGCTATCGTATGAAGAGAAGATACAAAGACAATTTGAATCTGAAAAAGAGCTGGAGCAGATATTTGAAAAAACTTATGGCAAGAGCGCAAGAAGAGATTTTGCATATTCAACCCCAAAAGGTGAGGCCGTAAAGGAGAAAAAATATAAAGGCAAAGAGAAAAGCGCGAATTTAGATACCTATATGCTTGTTGACGGATATAATGTTATTCATGCCTCTAAGGAACTGCATGAACTTGCAGCCGGCGATTTAAAGGCGGCAAGAGATTTGCTGCTCGATAAATTATCTAATTTTCAGGGCCTAAGAGATGAGCATATTATTGTAGTATTTGATGCATATCTGGTATCGGGCGGAGTAGAGAGATTATACAAATACCATAATATTGACGTTGTATTTACCAAAGAAGCAGAGACGGCAGATCAATACATAGAAAAGGCAGTACACAATTTAAAAGGAAAATACAATGTGATTGTTGCCTCGTCAGATGGAATTGAGCAGATTATAATTATGGGAGCCGGCGGACGCAGAATGTCATCACGCGAATTGTGGGCTTTAATAGAATATGAAGAGGGCTACTTAAGGGATGAGATGAGATAAAAGGTAAGGATAGGCAGGATACATTTTTCTTTACTTATTCAAAAAAATTTCTTATAATGATACGTACTGCAACCATAGAGGTGTGGAAGAGTTGAATTCAAGAAGAGGAAGTAATAATATGAAGAACACTGTAGAAATCAGATGGCATGGCCGCGGCGGACAGGGTGCAAAGACAGCAGCGCTTCTCTTAGCTGAGGTGGCATTTGAAATAGGAAAATATGTACAGGGATTTCCCGAATATGGTCCCGAGAGAATGGGAGCACCTATTACGGCATATGACAGAATATCGGATGATCCGATTAGAATTCATTCTAATATATACGAGCCTGATTATGTTGCGGTAGTTGATGAGACACTGCTAGAAGCAGTAGATGTAACTAAGGGGCTGAAAAAAGAAGGCGCAATCATTATTAATACAGCTAAGAGCAAGGAAGAGATAATGTGTCATCTTAAAGGATATGAAGGAGATGTACATCTTATTGATGCGCGTAAGATTTCAGAAGATGCGCTGGGCAGATACTTCCCTAATACACCGATGCTTGCTGCTGTGGTTAAGGTTAGCGGGATAATGGAAGAACAAAGATTTATAGACGAGATGGAGACATCCTTTAAACATAAATTCGCAACTAAGAGCGAAGTGATAGATGGCAATATGAAGGCTCTTAAAAGAGCTCTTCGGGAAGTAAAGTAGTCTGGAGATCAAGATGAGTGATATAAATAAGCTAAATGAAAGCGTAACATTTCAAAATCTAACACAAGGAATGAAGATTATTGGAAGCGGCACATCTAAGTCCTTTAATACAGGAGAGTGGAGAACAGATACTCCTATATATATAGAAGATAAATGCAGACAATGCCTAATATGCACACCGGTCTGTCCGGATAGTGCCATTCCGGTTACAGACGGCAAAAGAGGCGAGTTTGATTTAGAGCACTGCAAGGGATGTGGAATCTGTGTTAAGGCGTGTCCGTTCGGAGCAATAGAAATGGAGGGAATCTAATATGGCCAAGAGAGATAGAATTTCAGGAAACGAGGCCATAGCCCTGGCCATTAAACAAATTAATCCGGACGTTATGCCGGCATTTCCGATCACACCATCTACCGAGATTCCTCAGTATTTTTGCCAATATGTTGCAAACGGAGAGGTGGATACGGAATTTATTCCCGTTGAGAGCGAGCATAGTTCGATGAGTGCAGCGATAGGAGCCTCGGCTGCAGGCGCAAGAGCGCTTACGGCCACTTCATCATGCGGACTTGCATTTATGTGGGAGGAGCTGTATGTGGCAGCATCGGACAGACTGCCTATTGTAATGGCTGTAGTTAACAGAGCGCTATCAGGTCCTATCAATATAAATGCCGATCACTCAGACAGTATGGGCGCAAGAGACAGCGGGTGGATTCAGATATATTCAGAGAATAACCAGGAAGCTTATGATAATTTTGTTCAGGCATACAGAATCAGCGAGCACAAAGATGTTATGCTTCCCGTAATGATTTGCCAGGACGGCTTTATCACAAGCCATGCGATAGAGAATATCGAACTTCTTGATGATGATACGGTCAGCAAATTCGTAGGCGAATATGAGCCCGACAGTTATCTTTTAAATGCTAAAGAGCCTTTAGCTGTAGGACCTTATGCAACGTCACCGTATTATTTTGAAGCAAAAGCCAATCAGGCGATGGCAATGAGTCATGTAAAAGATGTTGTATTAGAGGTAGCAGCTGAATTTGAAAAAATATCCGGAAGAAAATATTCTTTATTCGAAGAATACAGGATGGAAGATGCCGATTTTGCAATGGTGATAATATCATCGGCAGCTGGAACGGCAAAGGTCGCTATAGATGAACTTAGAGAACGAGGCATTAAGGCAGGTCTTATCAAGATTAGACTCTTTAGACCTTTCCCGGGAGAAGAGCTTGCCCGCGCATTATCTTTCGTAAAAGCCGTTGCAATAATGGATAGGGCAGAGAGCTTTAGTAATATGGGAGGACCTTTGGGGGCTGAGCTTAGAGCAGCGCTCTATCAGGCAGGAATCAACATTCCTTCAATGAATTATATTTATGGTTTGGGCGGAAGAGATCTTTTGGTAGAACATGTTGAGGGAATTTTTAGTGAGATTGAACAATTAGCGGCAAATGACGAGCGCCCGAGCGGGTACAAGTTTGTCGGAGTGAGGAGTTAGACTATGGCCTACAATTTTAAACAGGTAATGAGCAAGAAAGAAAGACTTGCTCCCGGACATAGAATGTGCGCAGGCTGCGGCGGTACTATTGCAGTTAGAAATGTACTTAGAGGTCTTCATGAAGGAGACCATGCCGTTATAGGAAACGCAACAAGCTGCCTTGAGGTTTCTACGTTTATATATCCTTATACAGCATACGAGGACAGTTATATACATAATGCATTTGAAAATGCAGCGGCGACTATGAGCGGAGTAGAGACAGCATACAGAGCTCTCAAAAAGAAAGGCAAGATAAAGGAAAATTACAAATTTATCACCTTTGGCGGAGACGGAGGAACATATGATATAGGTATTCAGTCTCTTTCGGGTGCGATGGAAAGAGGACATGATTTTACTTATGTCTGTTATGACAACGGTGCATACATGAATACCGGAATTCAGAGGTCTTCTGCAACACCGATGTATGCGGATACGACAACTACGCCGGTTGGCAGCATGTCCAATGGTAAGCCTCAGTACAGAAAAGACTTAACGCAGATACTTGCAGCGCACAATATACCCTATGCTGCGCAGACAACATTTATTCAGAATTTCAAGGATTTACATATAAAATCAGAGCGAGCTATTTATACTGAAGGTCCGGCATTTCTCAATATTATGGCGCCATGTCCGAGAGGGTGGAGATATGATGCGGCTGATATTATGCAGATATGCAAGATGGCAGTGGAGACATGCTACTGGCCGCTCTTTGAGATAATAGACGGCAAGTGGATACTTAGTTATACGCCTAAGAAGAAATTGCCTATAGAAGAATTTTTAAAGACACAAGGTAGATTTAAGCATTTGTTTAAAAAAGAAAACGAGCATCTGATAGAGCTTTATCAGCAGGAAGTAGATTCCAGATGGGAAAGCCTGCTTGAGAGATGCGCAGACTAGGGGAGGATAAATTATGAATATCACAGTACTTGCCGGTGGTATCAGCACCGAAAGAGATATATCTTTGCTTACGGGTTTTAATGTTACACAGGCTTTAAGGCAAATCGGGCATAATGTAGTGCTTGTTGATTCATTTTTAGGATACGAAGGAGAAGGCGCAGATGATATTTTTTCGTATGCCGAAGAAGCTTCGGTTACTGTAGACATCACGCCTAATGCAGCCCCCGATTTAGAGAAAGTAAAAGCGCTTCGCCCCGGATACGAAAAAAGTTATTTTGGACCTAATGTTGTAAATATATGCAGACAGTCCGATCTTGTGTTTGTTGCTTTGCACGGACAGGATGGAGAGAATGGAAAGGTGCAGGCATTTTTAGAACTTTCGGGAATACCCTATACTGGAAGCACATATATGGCATGCGCTCTTGCGATGGATAAGGGAATTACCAAGACGCTGTTTATGACTGCAGAGATTCCTACTCCGCGCGGAATTACAATGAAGAAGGGACAGGTAGTGCAGGACTTTAGATATACAGGTTTTGATTATCCATGTGTTGTTAAACCCTGCTGCGGAGGCTCTAGTATCGGAGTAGCAATCGTACATAATGATGATGAGTTCAAAGTGGCTCTTAAGGAAGCCTTTGATTTAGAGGATGAAGTAGTTGTAGAAGAGTATATTAAAGGAAGAGAGTTCTCGGTATCTGTGCTTGATGATGTAGCTCTTCCCGTTATAGAGATTGCACCTAAAGAAGGCTTTTATGATTACAAGAATAAGTACATGGCAGGAACTACAGTAGAGACATGTCCGGCACAGATTTCCGATAATATAGCCAAAGAAATGCAAAAATATGCTAAAGAAGCGGCCGAGGTTTTAGGGCTGAGAGCATACTGCAGAATGGATTTTATCGTATCTGATGAAGGTGATGTATATTGCCTTGAGGCTAACACACTTCCGGGTATGACTAAGACCTCTCTTATGCCGCAAGAGGCAGCAGCTGCAGGTATTTCATTTAACGAACTTTGCAAAAAAATAATAGATGCTTCAACAAGAAGGTAAATTAGGAGTAATAATGATGAAGAACATGACACTTTCAAATGTTGCTTTATGTACCAACGGTTACTATTATGGGAGCGAAAAAGACAGAGATATCTGTATCGGGAGCGTAACCAGTGACAGCCGTAAGGCAACAAAGAATTCGTTGTTTGTTCCTCTCAAAGGTAATAACGCCGACGGACACGACTTTATAGATAACGTCGTAACCGGCGGCGGTTTTACGTTGAGTGAGAAGAAGCTTACACAAGAGTATGAACCGTATATTTTGGTAGAAGATTGCAGCAAGGCAATAAAAGATATAGCTGCGTTTTACAGGCAGCAGCTTGATATTAAAGTAGTAAGTGTAATAGGAAGCGTGGGAAAGACAACGTCAAAAGAGATGGTCTATAGCGTCCTTTCTCAAAAGTATAATACACTTAAGACTGAGGGTAATTTTAATAATGAGCTAGGGCTTCCGCTTACAGTATTCAGATTAGAAGAAGAGCATAAGATGGCGGTGCTTGAGATGGGAATATCTGATTTTGGCGAAATGTCGCGCCTTGCAAAGGTTGCCCGTCCCGATGCTTTGGTATTTACAAATGTAGGGCCTTGTCATCTCGAGAATTTAATAGATCTTGCTGGTGTGCTTAAGGCAAAATCAGAGGTATTTGAATATATGCCACAAGATGCCCCGATCGTCGTAAACGGTGATGATGAGTATCTTAGAAAAATAGAGCATATATATAATAGAAAACCATATTATTATTGTATGAAGGATGAGTCATATGCAGTATTAAAAAATATGGGAGTGGATAACGAGCGGATTTGCCGCGCTTCAAATATTAATATTTCTGATGCGGGATGTGCTTCATTTGATATGACAATTGCAGAGGATACAATCAGCATATCGCTCTCGGTTGCCGGTACTCACCAGATTATGAATGCAATGGCAGCAGCGCTCATAGGAAAAGTTTATGGCCTGAGTAAAGAGATGATAGTATCGGGCCTTGAGGGAGCAAAGACAATTTCCGGGCGCAGTAATATCATTAAAAGCGGCGATTTTAGCATAATCGATGACTGCTACAACGCAAATCCCATTTCAATGAAGGCATCAATTGATATGCTTTCAACTCTAAACGGAAGAAAGATTGCCGTACTTGGAGATATGGGTGAGCTTGGCAAAGACGAAATGAAGCTTCACTATGAGGTTGGAAAGTACGCTGCCGGCAAAAAGATAGATGCGCTGTTTTTATGCGGTCCGCTCAGTGAGGAGATTAAAAAGGGAGCATCTGAAATTAAGAACATTTATCACTTTACTGATAAAGAAGAGTTAATAGCAAGGTTAAAAGAATACATAAGGCAAGGAGATAATGTTTTAGTTAAGGCATCCCACTTTATGGGATTTGATGAAATAGTAAATAAGATACAATAATAATTACAACCCAAAAACATTTAAGTTATTGGGTTGTATTATTTTGTTATTTATGGTAGTATCTTTACCGCATGGACAAATGCACGCCACACAAATACAGATTGGTTAAACATCGGATTAATAAAATTCGGACAGATTATTGTTTATGGAAGAAAAATATTACGTACTTAAGGAAAAAGCAGTGCCTGAAGTTTTGTTAAACGTAGTCAAGGCAAAGCAGCTTCTTTCCCAAGGCAAGGCTTCATCTGTACAGGAAGCGGCAGATGCTGCAGGCATAAGCCGCAGTTCATTTTACAAATACAAAGAGGATATTTTCCCGTTTCATGACGACTCTCGCGGAAGATGTATTACATTTATAGTCGGACTCGATGATGAGCCGGGATTGTTATCGGATATACTTAGTGTTATCGCTTCATTTAAGGCTAATATCCTAACTATACACCAGTCTATACCTGTTAATAGGGTTGCCTCACTTACCCTTAGCGTTGAGGTAGAACCGCAGACAGGAGATATTACGCAGATGATGCAGCAAATTGAGCAAAAACAAGGAATTCACAGTATTAATATTATAGCAAGGGAGTGACAATTTTGATTAACGTAGCGGTATTAGGATACGGAACAATTGGATCGGGTGTAGCTCGGATAATCGAAGAAAATAATGAATTGCTTAAGCATAAGATTTCAGATGATATTGATATCAAATATATTTTAGACTTAAGGGATTTTCCGAACGACAAAAATGAGCACAAGGTGGTTCATGATATAGATATTATTATTAATGATCCTGATGTAGATATAGTGGTTGAAGCTATGGGCGGCGTAGAGCCGGCGCATACTTTTGTAAAAGCGGCGCTTGAGGCAGGGAAGTCTGTTACAACGTCTAACAAGGCACTGGTTGCGGAAAAGGGAGCTGCTCTTTTAAAACTTGCAAGAGAAAAAAATGTCAATTTCTTTTTCGGTGCAAGCGTAGGCGGTGGTATTCCGATTATCAGACCGCTTCAAAGCTGCATTACCGCAGATGTCATAGAAAGAATCAGCGGCATTTTGAACGGCACTACCAACTTTATGATGAGTGCTATGTATGAAAATGGTGCCGATTACGATCAGGTATTAAAAGAAGCGCAGCAGTTGGGCTATGCAGAAGCTGATCCAACAGCTGATGTCGAGGGATACGATGCTTGCAGAAAGATAGCTATACTTACATCAATTGTTGCAGAAAGACAGATTGATTTTAACGATATTCATACAGAAGGAATCTCTAAGATTTCTGCTGAAGATATTAAATATGCCAAGGCGATGAATCGCAGGATTAAACTTATAGCAGACAGTATCAAAGTGGGTGATACTTTTAGTATTATTGTAAGCCCCGTGCTTATTGAAGAAAAAGATCCGCTTTATGGAGTAAATGATGTATTTAACGCAATTACAGTTCGAGGCAATATGCTTGGTGATGCGATGTTTTACGGCAGCGGAGCAGGATCGCTTCCTACCGCAAGTGCAGTAGTTGCCGATGTTGTACAGCTTTCTAAGAATATTGGAAACAATATACCCACACCTTGGGATGAAAATAAGCTTACGCTATCAGATTATAAGAAGCTAAAGCACAGATTTTTTATAAGAATAGGCGAATATGATAAAGATGCTGCGCTAAGAGCATTTGATGGAGCACAAGTTTATAATTGCGATATCAAAGGTGAGATTGGTATTCTTACGCAGTTAATGAGTGAAGAAGAATTCGATAAGAAGTTGCAGGGTATAAATATTATTAAAATGATAAGAGCAAGAGCATAGGAGATAGAAATGTTAGTAGTTAAGAAGTTCGGCGGCACGTCAGTTGCTGATAAAGACAGAATATTAAACGTTGCAAAAAGATGTGTTGACAGTTACAATGCGGGTGATGATGTTATCGTTGTTCTTTCGGCAATGGGAGATACGACAGATGACTTAATAGAAGAAGCTCACCGGATTAATCCTAATGCACCCAAGCGTGAGATGGATATGCTTCTTGCAACAGGAGAGCAAAAATCCGTATCGCTTATGGCAATTGCTATGGCATCTATGGGCGCTGCTGCAATATCACTTAATGCATTTCAGGTGGCAATGCACACGACAGCTAATTACGGAAATGCACGTTTTAAAAGAATCGATTCCGAGCGTATAAGAAGAGAGCTTGATGCCAGAAGAATAGTTATCGTAACAGGTTTTCAAGGTATTGATAAGTTTGATGATGTCACAACATTAGGACGAGGCGGATCGGATACGACAGCTGTTGCACTTGCGGCAGCGCTTCATGCAGATAAATGCGAGATTTACACAGATGTTGACGGCGTTTACACCGCAGATCCGAGAATAGTACCAAATGCTAAGAAACTTAAAGAGATAACATATAGTGAGATGCTTGAGATGGCCACACTCGGAGCACAGGTTCTTCACAACCGTTCTGTAGAGATGGCTAAAAAATACGGAGTAGAACTTGTGGTTCGCTCATCACTTTCATTAGAAGAAGGAACCGTAGTTAAGGAGGGTGCAAAAATGGAAAGCATGTTAGTAAGCGGAGTTGCCGCAGATAAAAATACAGCAAGAATAGCATTGGTCGGACTTAAGAATGAGCCCGGTGTCGCATTTAAAATTTTTAATATTTTAGGAAAGAACAATATCAACGTAGATGTTATATTGCAGTCTATTGGCCGTGATAACAGAAAGGATATTTCATTTACAGTATCGGAAGATGATGCAGATCAGGCAGTTGCTCTTCTTGAAGATCAAAAGGGCAGCATAGAGATGGAGAGGATAGAGTGTGATAAGAATGTTGCAAAGGTATCTGTTGTCGGAGCAGGAATGCAGACACATGCCGGAGTAGCATCGGGGATGTTTGAGGCACTCTATAATGCCGGAATCAACATAAGAATGATATCTACATCTGAGATCAGAATCTCGGTACTGATTGATGAAGATCAGGCAGATAGAGCGGTAAAAGCAGCACATGATTGGTTTATAGAAGATTAGGTTTAATGACAAAAAAAGAAAAATATATGCAGCGTGCGATAGAGCTTGCTAAGATGGGAATGGGGTATACATCCCCAAATCCTATGGTAGGATGTGTTGTGGTAAAAGATGACGAGATAATAAGCGAGGGCTATCATGAAAGATACGGAGAGTATCATGCGGAAAGAAATGCCCTGATGCGTTGCAGACAGGATACTGCAGGCGCACAGCTTTATGTCACACTTGAGCCCTGTTGCCATCACGGTAAGACGCCGCCCTGCACGGACATAATAATAGAAAAAGGCATAGCCGAAGTTTATATTGGAAGCTTAGATCCGAATCCCTTAGTAGACGGAGGAGGAATCAAGGTGCTTAAAGAACATGGCATAAAGGTAAAAAGCGGAATTTGCAAAAAAGAATGCGATGAGCTTAATGAAGTTTTCTTCCATTATATAAAGAGCGGGATGCCTTTTGTTGCACTTAAATATGCTATGACGCTTGATGGCAAGATTGCTTGTGCCAACGGCGATTCTAAATGGATAACATCAGAGAATGCAAGAGCGCACGTCCATAAACTCAGAAAACAATACACCGGTATTATGGTGGGGATAGGCACGGTGCTAAAAGATGATCCTATGCTTAACTGCAGGATTGAAAAAGGCGTAGATCCGGTGCGAATTATATGTGATTCTCATCTTCGGATACCGCCAGATAGCCAGATTGTAAAGAGTGCGAAAAATATCAAGACATATGTTTTTGCAACTGATGAGCGCATGGAGAATTTAAAAAAAGCCAAGCAGCTTGAAGCTAAAAAAGTAAATGTTGTATGGCAGACGGCAAGAGATAGAGTTGATTTAGATGATGCACTGCGATATCTTGGGAAGGAAGGTATTGACAGCATATTGGTTGAAGGCGGATCTACATTAAACTCATCTTTGATAGAACAAGGTCTTATCCAAAAAGTATATGCCTATATTGCACCTAAGATTGTAGGGGGCAAAAATGCACCGGGGCCGGTCGGAGGAATCGGAGTGGTCAAGATGTCAGATGCTCTTAAACTTACCAATATTTCCATGATGCAAATCGGGTGTGACTATATAGTGGAAGGGAGCGTTGATTCTTTTTGTTCACAGGAATAGTTGAAGAAGTAGGACATATCATTTCGATAGATAGAAACAGCGCAAGCTGCAGTCTATGTATTGAAGCTAAAAAAGTGTTAGAAGGCAGCAATATTGGAGACAGCATTTGTGTAAACGGAGTGTGTCTTACGGCTACATCAATAGATAAAGGCTCCTTTCGGGCAGATGTTATGCCGGAGACACTTAGAAGAAGTTCGTTATCTGAGCTTACAAACGGCTCAAAGGTTAATCTTGAAAGAGCTATGGCTGCTAACGGGCGTTTTGGTGGGCATATAGTATCAGGACATATTGACTCAACTGGAATTATAAAGGATATCAGACCGGAGGATAATGCAGTCTGGTTTACAATAAAAGCAGATAAAGATATCCTTAAATATATTGTCGAAAAAGGCTCTGTTGCGTTAGATGGAATATCGCTTACGGTAGCGGGGGTAGATGCCGATTCTTTTAAAGTATCGGTGATACCGCATACCAGACAGGTGACATCATTGGCAGAAAAAAAGGGCGGAAGTCTTATTAATATAGAGTGTGATATACTTGGCAAGTATGTTGAAAAACTTCTTAGATTTAATGAAGAGGACAAAAGCGATAATGGCACAGGTAGTTCCATCACATTGGAATTTTTACAGGAGAATGGTTTTTAGGAGGATAGAAAATGCAGGTATCACCTATTGAGCAGGCATTAGAGGATTTAAGAGAGGGTAAACTTATTTTGGTTACTGATGATCCTGACAGAGAAAACGAAGGGGATTTGATTTGCGCAGCGCAGTTTGCTACGCAGGAAAACGTTAATTTTATGGCTACATATGCCAAGGGACTGATATGTATGCCAATGAGCGGAGAAATGTGCGACAGACTTGGTCTTAATCAAATGGTTCAGGTAAACACCGATAACCATTCGACAGCATTTACCGTATCAATCGATCATGTAGATACAACTACAGGTATATCGGCCAAGGAAAGATCGCTGACAGCGCTTAAATGCGTAGAGGATGACGCAAAGCCCCAGGACTTTAGAAGACCTGGACATATGTTTCCTTTAAGAGCCAGAGACGGAGGTACACTAAAGAGAACCGGGCATACAGAGGCGACAGTTGATCTTTGCAGGCTCGCCGGTCTTAAAGAATGCGGACTGTGTTGCGAGATTATGCGCGACGACGGTACAATGATGCGCAGCAAAGAGCTTATGGAATTTGCAAAAGAGCACGGCATTAATATGTACACAATTGCGGATCTTGTAAGATATCGTCTTGATAGAGAGTCACTTGTAATAAGAGAGGCTACGGCGCATTTGCCTACAAAATACGGACAGTTTATGATTCACGGATATCGCAATAAGCTTACAGGAGAGCATCACGTGGTGCTTACAATGGGAGACGTGGCAAATGGCGAGCCCGTGCTGTGCAGGGTGCACTCCGAGTGTCTTACGGGTGACGTTTTCTCGTCTGCAAGGTGCGACTGCGGCGAACAGCTTGATAAGGCTATGCAAATGATAGCAGACGAAAAGAGAGGAGTCATACTCTACTTAAGACAGGAAGGAAGAGGAATCGGGCTGATCAATAAACTTAAGGCATATGAATTGCAGGAGCAAGGATATGATACAGTTGAAGCCAACATCAAATTAGGATTTGCACCGGATCTTAGAGAATACGGAATAGGAGCGCAGATACTAAGAGATGTGGGAGCAAGAAAGCTAAGACTTCTTACCAATAATCCGGAGAAAATTTCGGGACTGGCAGGATATGGCATTACTATTGAAGAGAGGATTCCTATCCAGATTAAAGCACAGAAATTTGATGAATTTTATCTTAAAACCAAGCAAAACAAAATGCATCATATGACAGATTACAAATAGAATCAGGAGGTATATCATGAATATAATTGAAGGAAATGTTATCGGCAACGGAATGAAAATCGGACTTGTTGCCTCAAGGTTTAATGAATTTATAGTTTCAAAGCTTGTAAGCGGAGCACAGGATGGTCTTCTTAGGCACGGAGTAGCGGCAGATGATATAGATCTTGCATGGGTGCCCGGAGCTTTTGAGCTTCCGCTTATCGCGCAGAAAATGGCAAAATCAGGAAAGTACGATGCAGTTATCGTATTAGGAGCTGTCATAAGAGGCGCTACAAGTCATTATGATTTAGTATGCAATGAAGCAGCTAAGGGAGTGGCTATGGCATCCCTTAAGAGTGAGGTTCCCGTAATGTTTGGAATAGTTACAACTGATACTATTGAACAGGCAATTGAGCGCGCCGGAACAAAAGCAGGAAACAAGGGATATGATTGCGCACTCTCTGCAATAGAGATGGTTAATCTGTCCAAGAACTTATAAAGACATATAAGATTTGATAAATTCAAGCGCTTCTAGAGCATCTTTGGCAACGAAGAGTGACTTTAGAAGCGTTTTGTTATCAGGAGATTTCATATCCGGTATGACGATTAAAGGAATATTGGCAGCTATGGCTGCCTTGGCACCGTTTTGCGAGTCTTCAAATACCAAAGCATTTTCGCAGCGGGTATTGGCTAATTGACAGCATTTTACAAAAATCTGCGGAGCGGGTTTGGGACTTGTTACATCCTCGCCTCCGAGAACAAATGAAAAATAATCTATTAGTTTTGCAACCTCAAGATATTTTTTTACAACATATGATGGAGAGGATGATGCTACGCAGCAGGGGACGGAATTTGATTTGAAATAATCAAGCAGCTTGCTGATGCCGGGCTTTATTTCAAGGTCGCCCCGCATTGCAATCAGATTAAGGTTCTCTCTTGCAATGTTGCTTATCTCATCAAACGGATAGTCTTTTCCATAGATAGATTGCATGATTTTTTTTGCCGAGCTTTTAGGCAGTCCGAGAGTTTGTATGTAGTTATCTTTTGTAAAACGATAGCCATAGTCTGACATTACCTTTGAGAGTTCATTGGAAAACTGCTCCTCGGTATTAAAAATAAGACCGTCCATGTCAAATATGGCAAGTGATATTTTATTCATATTTATCCTTTGTGTGTTATAATATTGATAATCTGGGTTAGAAT
>CAJOPM010000059.1 GCA_905236225.1 uncultured Eubacterium sp. | reverse complement strand
TGATGCGCACGGATTCGGACAGGAATTTGTCTGCTGAAGCAGACCCGAATCCGGCGCGCAAGACTCGCGAGCGAGTCTTGACCTTGGTCGCATAAATCCCTGCCTTTTAGCAAAGCGAAGGTGAGGGTTAAAAATCTGGATATAGTAGATAGGTGAAAAAATGAATGTAGATGATTTCGATTATTTTCTCCCGCAAGAATTGATTGCACAAACTCCTCTTGGAGACAGATCCTCTTCAAAGCTTTTAATTTTGGATAAGAAAACGGGCAAAATAGAGCACGAGGTATTTAAAAATATCAAAGGATATTTAAAATGCGGAGATTGTCTGGTTATAAATAATACTAAAGTAATTCCGGCGCGGCTTATCGGAAATAAGCAAGATACCAATGCAAAGGTTGAAATCCTGCTTCTTAAAAGAAAAGAAGATGACGTATGGGAATGTTTGGTAAAACCGGGTAAAAAACTAAAAGCTGGTGCGAAGGCATCCTTTGGAGATGGTCTTTTAACTTGCGAGGTTTTAAGTATTGAAGAAGAAGGCAATCGTCTGGTAAAGTTTTATTATGACGGTATTTTTGAAGAAATTTTAGATAAGCTTGGACAAATGCCGCTTCCTCCATATATAACGCATAAACTTGAAGATAAAAACAGATATCAGACAGTATATGCAAAATATGATGGATCTGCTGCAGCGCCTACGGCAGGCCTTCATTTTACTCCGCAGTTGCTAAAAGAGATAAAAGAGATGGGGGTGGAGATTGCCGAAGTAACACTACATGTGGGGCTTGGAACGTTTCGTCCGGTTAAAGTTCATGATGTAGAGAAGCATCACATGCATTCTGAATTTTATAATATAACAAATGATGCCGCAGAAAAGATTAACAGAACAAAAAAATCCGGCGGCCGTATAATATGCGTTGGTACAACAAGCTGTAGAACAATTGAGTCGGCGGCTGATGAGAATGGATATATTGAGCCTAAAAGCGGATGGACCAATATTTTTATATATCCGGGATACAAATTTAAAGTGCTTGATGCGCTTATTACAAATTTCCATTTGCCTAAATCAACGCTTCTTATGTTGGTAAGCGCACTGGCAGGAAGAGAAAATATTCTTAATGCATATCAAAATGCTGTTGAAGAAAAGTACAGATTTTTTTCTTTTGGTGATGCTATGTTTATACAATAAGATATTATGCTAAAAATACTTGATTTTTATTGAAAAAAGTGATATTTTATCTAAGTAGCTTATGTAGATTGAGAGTGGGCCAAAGGTCCACTCTCAATTTCTGTGAACAAACGAATATCGAGGTGTTTTATTGTCTAAAAGAGAAATTTACGAAAAAAAGACTGAAGAATTTGTGCTTCCAATACTTGAAGAGTTTGGATTCGAATTCGTTGATGTCGAATATGTAAAAGAAGGTCAGGACTACTATTTACGAGTATATATCGATAAAGAAGGTGGAATAACCATCGATGATTGTGAGGCAGTATCAAGAAGAATGAATGATATTCTTGATAGAGAGAATTATATCGATGATCAATACATTTTTGAGGTGAGTTCTCCCGGACTTGGGCGAGAACTAAAAAAAGAAAGAGATTATAAGAGAAACCTAAATAAAGAGATTGAAATCAAAACATATGCGTCAATAGAAGGCAAAAAACAATTTGAAGGTATACTGTGTGCTTATAATGAGGATAGCGTAACAATTGAGAGTAACAATAAGAAATTAACCATAGAAAAAAATAAGATTTCGCTAATTCGCCAAGCACTTCATTTTTAACAATATATACATTATCAGGAGGAAGATGATGAGTAACTCAAAAAGAGAGCTTTTAGAAGCATTAGAGCTTTTAGAAAAAGAAAAAGGAATAAGTCGAGACACTTTATTAGAGGCAATTGAAAATTCGCTCGTAACAGCATGTAAGAATCATTTTGGAAAATCAGAGAATGTTAAAGTGTCGGTAAGCCCTACTACCGGGGAGTATCATGTTTGGCAGGAAAAGATGGTAGTAGAAAACGTAGAAGATCCTATAACTCAAATATCTTTAGAAGATGCACAAGCAATAGATGGAAAATATAATTACAATGATTTGGTTAATGTAGAAATCAAGTCTAAGGATTTTGGACGTATAGCGACAATGAACGCAAAAAACGTTATTCTTCAAAAAATACGTGAAGAAGAACGTGAATCAATATATAAACTTTATTATGACAAGGAAAGAGATGTTGTAACAGGAATTGTTCAAAGGTATAACGGCGATAATATCAGCATTAATCTTGGTAAAGCCGATGCTATTCTTACAGCCAGAGAGCAGGTTAGTACAGAAGTATTTAAGCCTACCGAAAGAATTAAGGTTTTTATTCTTGAAGTTAGAAATTCAGGACGCAGTCCTAAAATATTTGTCTCAAGAACACATCCGGAATTGGTTAAAAAGTTATTTGAATCAGAAGTAACAGAAGTTAAAGATGGAATTGTTGAAATAAAAGCGATTTCAAGAGAGGCGGGAAGCCGCACGAAGATTGCGGTTTATTCAAATGATCCTGACGTAGATCCTGTCGGAGCATGTGTGGGAATGAACGGTGCAAGAGTAAACGCTATTGTAAATGAGCTTAGAGGAGAAAAAATTGATATTATTAATTGGAGTGAAAATCCTGCGATGCTTATTGAAAATGCGCTTAGCCCGGCAAAGGTAATATCTGTTATAGCAGATGAAGAAGAAGAGACGGCAAGTGTTGTAGTACCTGATTATCAGTTGTCACTTGCAATAGGCAGAGAAGGACAAAATGCCAGATTAGCTGCTAAACTTACAGGATATAAAATTGATATTAAGTCCGAGACACAGGCAAGAGAAGCCGGTGAACTGCTTGATCCTGACGAATATGATGAGTATGACGAATATGACGAATATGATGAAGAATATTCAGAGGATGAATATAGTGGTGAGGATTACGATGCACAGGCTCTTTACGATGAAGAAGGAAATGCTTTAGAGGATACAGCATCGGAAGAATAAGTATTACGTTATAAAGGAGCAGTTTATGGCAGGAAAGATTCCAATGCGCAGATGTGTTGGTTGTGGAGAAATGTTTGCAAAGAGCACTCTTATCAGAGTTTTAAAGACAAGTGATGGTTTTTGCATAGATGGTACTATGAAAAAGAATGGAAGAGGTGCATATATTTGCCCGAAAAGAGAATGCTTTGATAAAGCAATATCAAAAAGACGACTCGAACAATCATTCAAATGTGCCCTGCCACAAGAGATAAAAGTGCAGCTAAGAGAGGAAATAGAATGTATTGAAAATGGATAGAATTCTCTCGTTCCTTGGTATAGCAGCCAAATCCGGCAATATAAAAAGCGGAGAATTTTCGAGCGCAAAGGCCGT
>CAJOPM010000058.1 GCA_905236225.1 uncultured Eubacterium sp. | reverse complement strand
TAATGCCGTACGATATGTACTTTTTATGACTAAGAGGGAGGAGAACTTATGAAAAATAAGGACATGAACAAAAAAAGCAAGAAGCGACAAGCATCATCTAAGAAAATGCATATTTCTATCACTGTCAAGATTTTATGTATGTCTATTGTGTGCATGCTTGCCGCATTGATAGTTGCAACAGTTATATCGACAAATACAGCATCAGATAGATTGGTCGCTAATGGTAAGGATTCTCTTACAACATTATCAGCTTCTAAAGGCAAATCTCTCGAAGATTTTATTATGGCACAAAAGACGCTTGTTAATAGTGTGGCTAATTCTGAGGCTGCAGTACAGGCTTGTAAGGAATATGCAAGTACTAAGAGCATAAATAAAGAATTGCAAGCCAATTTAGCTAGTGATTTAGCACAAATTCTTACAGATTCCAATAATCTTTATGAAAATTTCTTTATTACAGTAGATTCACAAGGTTTCGCTGATTGTCATGATAATGAGACACTTCATGATATATCTGAAGAAAATGTTTATGCGGATTGTATGGAAAAGGGAAGTCATTTTGCTCATGCAGTATCGCCCTCATCAGGAGCACCTGTTTTTGAGATAGCATATGCAATTGTAGATCCGGACAGCTCTAAAAACATAGGTGTGGTTGTATGTGCGATTGATCTTAAAACAATGTCCGATCAGATAATCTCCGATGATGATCATGATATTAAATTATTCACACCGCAAGGTGTAGTAATAGCATCTCCGGATGAAGAGTCGATTCTTGCGATTGATATGAATGAGCTTGATGCAGATTCGTGGAATTATATATTGCAAACGCAGACCGGCGTTACAGATTTTACAGATCCTTTTACGGGAAAACTTGGGTACACGGGGTTCTATGTTTCGGAGAACTTTGTTACAGAAGTTTCAGTAATGGATTCTTCCTTTGATTCAGACAGACAGGCATTATATAAGAAATCTATTATTATTATGATAATAGCGGCTGTTATAGCCAGCGTTATAATATTCATTGCGTCCAGCACTATTGTAAGACCGCTTAAATGGGCAAGCGCAACTATCAATAAGCTTGTGAATGATATTAAAGCGGGAGAAGGTGACCTTACTACCAGAATCAATGTTAAGAGTTCTGATGAAGTCGGTATGATTTCGGGCAGTGTGAATGAATTTATAGCCACACTTCAAAGTATTATGGATATGATGGGGGCTAATTCACAAAAGCTTAGTAATATTTCATCAAATGTAAGAGATTCCATAGATTCCACTGAGGATGAAATTAACAATGTATCATCTACAATGGAGCAAATGTCAGCATCCAGTGAGGAAACTTCGGCAACTCTTACTACAGTAGCTGAGAATGTTGACGAAGTTACAAGATTGGTAGCTAAGGTTCATGATGAAGCGAACAGAAAGCATCAGGAATCACAGGAGATGACGGAAAAAGTCGAGCGTATGCGTAACGAGGTTATGTTAGAGCGCGACAAAGCTGATGAAGAGGTTGCTGAGTATGTAGAGCAACTTGAAGTAAGTATTAAGCAGGCAAATGAAGTTGACAAGATTATGAACCTTACAGGAGATATTTTAAGTATTGCATCACAGACGAATCTGCTTGCACTTAATGCTTCGATTGAGGCAGCCCGTGCAGGTGAAGCAGGTAAAGGATTTGCGGTAGTTGCAGAAGAGATTAGGCAGCTTGCAGACAGTTCAAAAGAAACCGCTAATAATATTCAGGAAATATCAGAAGGCGTAGTAACAAGTGTAAAAGATTTAGCGGATAAAGCAAATATGATCGCAGATGCATTTAAAGAGTCAAATGCCGGTGGCCGTGAAGGCGTTGAGAATCTGACGAGCGCTTATCAGCATGATATTGGAGTGATGGCAGAGTCGATGAGTGAGTTTGCCGAAGAGACCAACAGTGTAGCAGATTCTATGGAAGCTATTAAAGAATCTGTAGATGCTGTTACTGCAGCTGCTGAAGAGACTGCGCTTGGTATTACCAATGTTACGGCATCGACTGTTGATATAGCAGGAAGTATGAAGAATATCAATAATGAGGCCGGAGATAATCTAAATATTTCGAATGAGCTTCAAAGTGAGGTTTCTAAGTTCAAATATTAACAAACTGCGTTTTAACTCTCAGAGCCTTAGCTCTGAGAGTTTTTTTACCAAGAATATAATAGGAGAGGTGTTATGCAGAACAACAAATTTTTCCCCGAAATTAAAGGTAACTTTGGATTTGGTTGTATGAGACTGCCAATGAATGGCTCTAAAGTAGATTATGATGAGTTTAATAAGATGACGGATGCTTTTATTAGCGCCGGGTTTAATTATTTTGATACAGCTCATGTATATATTGGCGGTCAGTCAGAAACGGCGATAAGAGACTGCGTTGCAAACAGATATGACAGAAGCAAATTCCTTCTTACTGATAAGCTTACAGACGCATGCTTTAGAAAATCTGATGATATCAGACCATTTATTGAAAAACAGCTAAAGTGTTGCGGAGTTGACTATTTTGATTTTTATCTGATGCATGCGCAAGATAATTCTAACTATGAAAAATATAAAGAGACAAACGCCTATGAGATTGCTTACAAATTTAAAGACGAAGGACTTATAAAGCATTTCGGAATTTCATTTCACGATAAAGCCGACGTATTAGATAAGATACTGCATGAACATCCGGAAGTTGAGATTGTACAGATTCAGTTTAATTATCTGGATTATGATGATGTTGTTGTTGAGAGCCGTAAAGTATATGAAGTTTGTGAAAAATACAATAAGCCGGTTGTCGTAATGGAGCCTGTTAAGGGAGGAAGCCTTGTAAATCTGCCGCCAAAAGCAGCAAATGTTCTTACAGGTCTTGAGGGTAAGTCTAATGCATCATATGCGATGCGTTTTGCGGCCGGATTTGACAAGATGGCTGTAGTTATTTCCGGAATGAGTAATTATGAGCAAATGCTCGATAATATTGATACCATGAAAGATTTAAAGTCGCTCGATGATAGAGAGCTGACAGCTATAGAGCAGGTTGTTAAGGCATTTGGTGAAGTTAATTTAATTCCTTGTACATCATGTAAATATTGTATAGAAGAAAATGAATGTCCAAAAAATATTTTGATCCCGGATATGTTTTCGGCTCTTAATGCACATGATGCTTTTCATGATTGGAACTCAAGTCTTTATTATGATGTTGCATGTGGTAATGGGCACGCTAAAGCCTCCGAATGTATTAAATGCGGAAAATGCGAAAAAGTCTGTCCGCAGCATCTGCCAATCAGAAAATTGCTTGAAGACGTTAAAAAAGCATTTGGAAAATAATTGC
>CAJOPM010000057.1 GCA_905236225.1 uncultured Eubacterium sp. | reverse complement strand
TGGAATGATACGGGCGTATTTAAAAATATTTCAAATACGCAAAATGATTCAATTGCGGATGATAGGCAAACCTATGGAAATATCGATATTTTAAGCTGCTGTGATGAAAAATTCTCAAAGACAATAAGAGAGGGGCTTGCAATAAAAGATGATGGCGTAGTCTGTCCATTGGGAATTAGCAGGAGTGATGCATATCTTGACAAATCATTTATAGAGGAGTCATATAAAAAATTTTACAGCATTTTTCAAAATGCACAAGGAAAAAAGATTATTTATTATGCGCCAATGAGTAGAAAACGCCAGGGTGAATTTAAATTTCCGTCGCGTTTTTCCATTCAGTTTATGCATTATGTTTTCAAAGATGATTATGTTATAGCAATTTCAAGAGACAGATTATCGTTGCCGCCCAGAACCATACAAGAGAAATATTATGATTTTGCCAAGGATATTACGGGTCAGATGACATCTACGCAGATGCTCAGTATATGCGATATTTTCATTACGGATTACAGCCCGTTGGTGTTTGATGCAGCTTTTGCAGCCAAGCCCACGATTATGTTCCAATATGATGCGCATAGATACAAGGATCGGATGAATACATTTTTAAATTTTGATGAATATTCGATAGGACCTATATGCGAATGTAATGAAGATATTGTTAATTATATTAAAGACAATGAAAATGATTTTGATATATCTAGCCTTTTGAGGTTTAAGGAAAAGTATATGTCAGCTTGTGACGGACACTCAACCGAGAGGATTATAGATAGGGCATTGGAGATATTAAATGAGCGTTAGTACACTTTATAATCATATTAAAAGATTCCAAAACAGGCGCAAAAAAGAAAAACAGCAAAAAAAAGAAGAAAAAGAATTATTAAAAGAACAGGAATTATTAGAGAAAGAAAAGCTGCAAAGAAAAATTGAATCGGATAAACAAAAAGATAAAGATTTTTTTGAGTATCTGCCTGCGGCTTACAATGAGCATAAGAATGAGCCCATTGATGAAAATAAGATATTATTTGTTGAACGCAGATATACTGAACTTACAAACAGTTTTATAGTTCTGTACGATTACCTTATAGAAAACTACAATTTTGATATTCATGTGCATTATCTTGATGAGATAGCGGCCGAAAGGCAGGATTATATCGAAAATTGCCGCAAGATGTTAATAGATATGGCAACGGCTAAATGTGTTTTTTTAACAGATGCTAATGAGGCTGTAAGTTGTGTCGACAAAAGAGAAGAGACAATTGTAGTTCAGTTGTGGCATGGTTGCGGAGCATTTAAAAAATTCGGAATGTCTACGGCAGACCTGATTTTTGGAGGGGATTCTAATGAACAGCTTCGACATCCAACCTATAAGAACAATAATATTATAACCGTCTCAAGCCCCGAGGTTATCTGGGCATACAGTGAAGCTATGAATATCCCTGAGTCCGAAGGCATAATAAAACCGCTCGGAATCAGCAGGACGGATGTATTTTTTGATGAAAATTTTGCTCAAAAGGCAAGAAAAAAACTTTACGAAAAATATCCATTTACAAAAGATAAAAAAATAATTCTCTATGCGCCAACTTTCAGGGGCAGGGTCAAAAACGCCAAGTCACCTACTAGATTATCGCTGGGGTTAATGCATTATGTGCTTAGCGAAGAATATGTTGTACTTTTGAATCTGCATCCGCTTATACAAGAAAGACCTAAGATTGCTAATCATTTGTCAAATTTTGCTGCTGATGTTACAGGTGAAATGACGATAGATGAGCTTATAGCTATATCAGATATTTGTATTTCGGATTATTCGTCAATGGTATTTGAGTATAGTCTGATGAATAAACCTATGATATTCTTCGCATTTGATATTGAAAATTATCTTGATTGGAGAGGCTTTTACTATGAATATGATGAGCTGACTCCCGGACCTGTACTTACGGATACAGAGGAAGTAGTTGATTATATAAAAGATATAGATAATCTCTTTGATCCTGATGAAGTAAAAAGGTTCAGAGAAAAATTCATGTCTTCTTGTGACGGAAATTCAACCAAACGCATCTTAGAAGAGGCATTTGGAGTAGAAACATTAAAGAAACACCAAAAGAAAGGCGAATAATGGTCGCAAGAGCAAGTCTTGACGATTTGGTGCTTGACAGAACAAAATACTGAGGATATAATAATTTAGTCTGCGCATATAGTGCAGACTAATATTTATTTATGAAATAAGGAGGTGAAATGAATGCCAACATTTAACCAGCTGGTCAGAAAGGGAAGAAAATCTTCTGTAAAGAAGTCAACAGCTCCCGCTCTTCAGAAGGGATTTAACTCACTGAAGCAGCAGTCTGTAGATGCTTCTTCTCCACAGAAGCGTGGAGTATGCACAGCAGTTAAGACGGCTACCCCGAAGAAACCTAATTCAGCACTTAGAAAGATCGCCAGAGTACGTCTTTCAAATGGTATCGAGGTAACCAGTTATATCCCCGGAGAAGGACATAACCTTCAGGAGCATAGCGTTGTTATGATCCGCGGAGGAAGAGTTAAAGACCTTCCGGGTACCAGATATCACATCATTCGTGGTACGCTTGATACTGCAGGTGTAGCAAACAGAAAACAGGCCCGCTCCAAATATGGTGCAAAGAGGCCCAAAGACGCAAAATAAATTTTGCAACCACAGTATCACAGCAGCTTATGTTAGTGTTGGAATAGATTCATTTTGCCATTGGCGATATGAAATCGCATAGATAGTTCCGCACGAACACATATAATGTGAGTACCGTAGAGTTAATCGAAGTAAGACAGGCCATAAGGCCGAGTATGATTAAGGAGGGAAGGAACGTGCCACGTAAAGGACATACCCAAAAGAGAGAGGTTTTAGCTGATCCTCTTTACAACAGCAAGGTTGTAACAAAGCTTATTAACAACATCATGCTGGACGGCAAAAAGGGAGTAGCCCAGAAGATAGTATACGGCGCTTTCGATAAGGTTGAAGAAAAAACCGGCAAGCCGGCAGTTGAAGTTTTTGAGACGGCTATGAATAATATCATGCCCGTTTTAGAGGTTAAGGCAAGACGTATCGGTGGTGCTACATATCAGGTACCGATTGAAGTCAGACCGGACAGAAGACAGACACTTGCTCTTCGCTGGCTTACCATGTTCTCGCGTAAGAGAGGCGAGAAGACCATGGCTGACAGACTTGCTAACGAAATTATGGATGCAGCCAATAACACAGGCGCATCAGTTAAGAGAAAAGAAGACATGCACAAGATGGCAGAGTCAAACAAGGCTTTTGCGCATTACCGTTTCTAATATTTAGGAGGAATTACCTTGGCAGAAAGAGAATATCCTTTAGAGAGAACAAGAAACATCGGTATCATGGCGCATATCGATGCCGGAAAGACAACGCTTACCGAGCGTATCCTCTATTACACCGGTGTTAACTATAAAATCGGTGAGACACATGAGGGTACTGCAACCATGGACTGGATGGAGCAGGAGCAGGAGAGAGGTATTACAATCACTTCTGCAGCAACAACATGTCACTGGACAGAGCAGTTTGAGGCAAAGCCAAAGGCCGGTGCTCTCGAGCATAGGATTAATATTATAGACACACCCGGACACGTAGACTTTACCGTAGAGGTAGAAAGATCACTTCGTGTACTTGATGGTGCGGTCGGCGTTTTTGACGCAAAGGGCGGTGTTGAGCCCCAGTCTGAGAACGTATGGCGTCAGGCTGATACATACAATGTACCGAGAATGGCATTTGTAAATAAGATGGATATTCTTGGTGCGGATTTCTACAATACTGTAGATGAAATAGGAACAAAACTCGGCAAGAATGCTGTAGTTATTCAGCTTCCTATAGGAAAAGAAGATCATTTCGAAGGAATAGTTGATCTTTTTGAAATGAAGGCTTACATATACAATGATAAGAAGGGCGAAGATATCTCTATCGTCGATATTCCGGATGATATGAAGGATGAGGCCGAGACTTATCATGAAGAGCTTATAGAGAAGATCTGCGAATTTGATGATGATCTTATGGAGAAATACCTTGAGGGCGAAGAGCCTACAATTGATGAGCTTAAAGCAGCACTTAGAAAAGGAACTATTTCAAATGAAGGTGTTCCGGTATGCTGTGGTAGTGCACATCAGAACAAGGGCGTGCAGAAGCTTCTTGATGCAGTAGTTGAGTACATGCCTGCACCAACAGATATTCCTGATATCAAGGGTACTGATCTTGAAGGAAATGAGATTACAAGAAAATCATCAGATGATGAGCCTTTCTCAGCTCTTGCATTCAAGATTATGACGGACCCGTTTGTTGGAAGACTTGCTTTCTTCAGAGTTTATTCAGGAACACTCAAGTCAGGATCTTATGTACTTAATGCTACAAAAGATAAAAAGGAACGTGTAGGACGTATCCTTCAGATGCATGCAAACAAGAGAGAAGAGCTTGATAAGGTTTACTCAGGAGATATCGCAGCTGCAGTTGGATTTAAGACAACATCAACAGGTGATACTATTTGTGATGAGCAGCATCCGGTTATCCTTGAGTCTATGGAATTCCCTGAACCGGTTATTGAACTTGCTATTGAGCCTAAGACTAAAGCAGGTCAGGGTAAAATGAGCGAGGCTCTTGCTAAGCTTGCTGAAGAAGATCCTACTTTCCGTGCACATACTGATACTGAGACAGGTCAGACTATTATCGCAGGAATGGGTGAGCTTCATCTTGAAATTATCGTAGACAGACTTCTTCGTGAGTTCAAGGTAGAGGCAAATGTCGGAGCACCTCAGGTTGCATACAAAGAGACATTTACCAAGGCTGTTGATCAGGAATACAAATATGCTAAGCAGTCCGGTGGTCGTGGACAGTATGGTCACTGTAAGGTACGCTTTGAGCCTATGGATGCTAACTCAGAAGAGACATTCCTCTTCGAATCAGAGGTTGTCGGCGGATCTATTCCTAAGGAATATATTCCAGCTGTAGGCGAGGGTATCGAAGAAGCTGCAAAGGCAGGAATAGTAGCCGGATTCCCGGTACTTGGTGTTAAGGCCGTTGTTTATGACGGATCTTACCATGAAGTCGATTCATCGGAGATGGCATTCCATATAGCCGGATCTATGTGCTTCAAAGAAGCTATGGCAAAGGCAGCACCTGTACTCTTAGAGCCCATTATGAAGGTTGAGGTAACAATGCCTGAGGAATACATGGGTGACGTTATTGGCGATATCAACTCACGTAGAGGACGCGTAGAAGGAATGGATGATGTCGGAGGCGGTAAGATTGTAAAAGCATTCGTTCCGCTTTCAGAGATGTTCGGATATTCTACCGACCTTCGTTCCAGAACACAGGGACGTGGTAATTATTCAATGTTCTTTGATAAGTATGAGCCGGTACCGAAATCAGTACAGGAGAAGATAATTTCTTCAAAAGAAGGCTAATTGATACAAAAGTTACTTGAAAATTATTGACAAGTCTAATATAATTTGTTTTATTGACGCAGAACTATATTTTCCAAACGAAATATAAGGAGGAAATCAAGAAATGGCAAAGGAAAAATTTGAAAGAAATAAACCGCATTGTAATATCGGTACAATCGGACACGTTGATCATGGTAAGACAACACTTACCGCAGCTATCACTAAAGTTCTTTCAGAGAGAGTAGCAGGTAATGAGGCTACAGATTTTGAGAACATCGACAAGGCTCCTGAAGAGAGAGAAAGAGGTATCACTATCTCTACAGCTCACGTTGAGTATGAGACAGATAAGAGACATTATGCTCACGTTGACTGCCCTGGTCATGCTGACTACGTTAAGAACATGATCACAGGTGCTGCTCAGATGGACGGTGCTGTACTTGTTGTTGCAGCTACTGATGGTGTTATGGCACAGACTAAGGAGCATATCCTTCTTTCACGTCAGGTAGGTGTTCCTTATATCGTAGTATTCCTTAATAAGTGCGATATGGTAGATGATGAAGAGCTTATCGAGCTCGTTGAGATGGAAGTTACAGAGCAGCTTGAGGAGTATGGTTTCTCAGATTGCCCAATCATCAAGGGTTCAGCTCTTAAGGCTCTTGAAGATCCGTCAGGCGAGTGGGGTGACAAGATCATGGAACTCATGGATACTATCGATGAGTATATTCCGGATCCGCAGCGTCCTACTGACAAGCCATTCCTTATGCCTGTTGAGGACGTATTTACAATCACAGGTCGTGGTACTGTTGCTACAGGCCGTGTTGAGAGAGGAACACTTCATATCAACGAGGATATCGAGATTGTAGGTATCAAGGAAGAGACTCAGAAAACTGTTGTTACAGGTATCGAGATGTTCCGTAAGATGCTTGACGAGGCTCAGGCTGGTGATAACATCGGTGTGCTTCTTCGTGGTATCAACCGTGATCAGATCGAGAGAGGACAGGTTGTTGCAGCTCCCGGAACTGTAACATGCCACACAAAGTTCACAGCTCAGGTTTATGTTCTTACTAAGGACGAGGGTGGACGTCATACTCCTTTCTTCAACAATTATCGTCCGCAGTTCTATTTCAGAACAACTGATGTTACTGGTGTTTGCGAGCTTCCTGCAGGTACAGAAATGTGCATGCCTGGTGATAACGTAGAGATGACAATCGAGCTCATCCATCCTATCGCTATGGAGCAGGGTCTTACATTCGCTATCCGT